>JAJQEE010000012.1 GCA_021201865.1 Tannerellaceae bacterium
AATAAAATGTATACATTTGTTACCAATAAAATTTTATTCTTTTTATTTAAACTTATTTGTATGAAAAAGCTATCCATCGATGTATTAAAGTACATGCAAGCAAGGGGTGTTATACTCCTGGCTTTTCTTTTTATTCTTTCGGCTTGTAATAAGGACGAATTTTCTATTCTGGAAGAAGAGGCGCCTGCTACCCGTAGTGGTGCGGATGCCACCAATCTGATTAGTGAGCTTCCGGTCATCACATTTGAGGAATTACTCGCTAAACTGGCGACAGATTTTGTAGAGGCTATATCACCTGTCTTAGAGCAACTGGATCTTCCCGGTAAGCTGGCCTCCAAACATCTGAGAACTTACAAAGTCTCTACCCAAACACCACATCCGGATGGTTCAGGTAGTATGATCACAGTATCCGGTGTAGTGATTCTGCCCGAAAATTACTCAGGCGCCCTCCGGTTTGTCATCTCTCCACCACCGACCTTTACCGAAAATGACGCGGCTCCCTCTATTATTTTCTCCGGCGAAAGAGATGTTCCGTTGCTATATGAAAACTTTCTGAATTACCTCTATTTCGTGGCATTGAACGCTTTCCAGGGATGTGCGATCTTTATACCGGACTATCCTGGATTTGGCGATTCATTCGGTCAGTGTGTCCATCCGTATGCATTGAAAAAACCCTTGATTGAGTCTACGCTCGATTTGGCAAAAGTAGCGAAAGCGGCCGTTCAGACCTTAGGATATGAGTTAAAGGAAGAAGTGATTGTAACCGGTTATTCACAAGGTGGTCTGGTGGGTACAGCGGTAGGTCACGAACTGGACACCAATGGCGCTGCTCACAATATGCCTCTTAAAATCTTATTCGCCGGAGGTGTTCCTGCTAATCTGAAAGCCATGATAGACATTGCCAGAATATCTCCTTATCTGCCTTTGAGTTTTGTCTTTCCATATGCAACCTACGGTTTTCAGCAGAATGGCTATCCGGAGATCAATATGTCTGAACTTTTACGTGCTCCCTACGACAAGAAAGTTCCTGATACTTTTGACGGATATCATAGCGTCGTACAGGCATTAGCCGCTTATCCAAAATCAAACTTACTGCTGTTCAAAAGTGCTGTGATCCTGAATAATGAAAAGGTGGCCAGTGTCGCCCTTCTGAACCGGCTGCTCGAAGAGAATAGTATAGCCCCCTGGAAAAATAATGCTCCGGTTGTCTTTTTACACGGATTGACAGACCAGACTGTCTACTATTATAATGTACTAACCTATATAAAGGAAATGAAAGAGTTAGGAGGAACCCCTGAATTAATTACGGCTCCTCTTGGACATGTGGTCACTATCTTCGACTATCTATTGCGTTTACCGCTCTATATAGCGGATAATGTATAAGCATAGAAAAGCATCTTAAAAGAAAACATATATATGTAAAAAAGAGCGTGTCCCAAAACTCTATATGTTCTTTGATAAAGTGACAGCTTGTAAGCCCAAAGGGCTTGCATGTGAATCGCAGATCGGCCTTAGCCAATAACCGCGGGTGAAACCCGTGGCGGAAAGCAGCCACACGCTATGAACCCCAAAGCGGATTCAGCCCTTTCAGGATTATTATGGAAAGGATTGCAGCCTACCCCTAATTTCACCCAGTCATGTCCGGAAGATTTTTCGAAGGGTATGGGCGAAGTTTGATCTTTATCTCTTAAGTCCTGAAAGGACGTCACATAATAGCCTGGGATGCAAATCCCAGGGCAGGTATCAGTAGTCCATGGAGTGCTGTAAGCACGACACTACATATACAAACCTGTGGTTTCCATAAGATGGGGTGTACCTACAGCACACCCCTGGGTGGGGATCTCTCTACCTGGGACTTGCGTCCCAGGCTATTATGTGACGTCCTTTCAGGACTTAAGAGATAAAGATCAAACTTCGCCCATACCCTTCGAAAAATCTTCCGGACATGACTGGGTGGAACCCGGGGTTATTTACATGTAACCCCTAATGGGGTAATTACTTATAAATCGTAACTTTTTAATTTTTTTGTTTTACTTTTGGGACACCTCCTTTTTTATTATTCAGGATGTCACCTCCTTCAGGGTTAATGTCTGATGATTCCACCCAGGGAATCGCCTTTATCTCATCCCTGGGCTACTGCCGGATCCCTTGCAGGGATCATTCATTCCAGTTCCTGTTTCTTCAACTCCGCCTGATAAGCACTTTTTGTTAGCTTTTCTACCCAGACAACAAAGAATCCGGTCAGGATCAGGTTAAAGACGATCGTCAGGACAGAGATCATCAGGGCAGGTCCTCCCAGATTGTATCCCAAAGCAATGAAGATAATACCGGCACCTACCTCGCCACGTGTGAACATACCAATAGAAAGGGCCAGACGTTCTCTTTTCATCCGTTCCTTATAGAATAACAATGGGAACAATTTTCCAATATTTGAGAGGAAAGAAACCACTACCACATGGAAAGCAATCACCGGCCAGGGCATAAAGGGTTGGGCCGCGGTAATTGTGGTGGCACTGGCAGCCTGCGCCGTGAAGTCCACCCCAAAGAATACCGGCATACTAACGCCCACCAAAAACATAAACAGAAAGGAGATGGCGGTAGAGACGTTATACTCTGTTTTACTGTCGATATGCTTATGCTTCATGATCATACCTAAGACGAAAGCAGGTAAAAGAACCTCTATATGAATACTGGCTTCCTCTCCATACCAATACTTAGATCCCAGATAAATAACCTGGGTAATACCAAACGTGAGGACTGCATACAACAGGATCGCTTTCCAGTCCTGGCGCATATCCACAGCCCCCATTTTCTTCCATCCGGTAATCAGTAGTAGAGTAACCACCAGAATAATCACTCCCAACTGCCAGCGCAACCCCACCATCATGATCTGCAAAGGGATCATCAGCAGGATCGTATCCAGATCATCAAAAATAGCAAGCACCTGCACCTTCTTATACACCCACGAAGCTTTCAGCCCGGCTGCGGCCAACATGGTAAACAAAATACCCGCGGATGTCGGGGCAGCAAAACGGCTTAACAGGAGATTTTCCTTCCAGGCCTCCCCACTGCTCCAGTAGATATCCGGAAGCAGGACAAACATATAATATAAAGCCACAAATATCCAGGGGAAGGCGGCTGTCGCCATCGCTATAAAGTAATCCTGTGTATAGGAACGCCATCGTGTTTTATCAACTTCAAACTCCCTTCCCACGTTGATCATAATAAAAGCAAGACAAACAAAAAGGAGCGTGTCACTACAAGTTTTAACCAATGAATAATGATCTCCGGCAAATCCGGGTAAAAATTGAGAAGTCACTAATCCAAGTACTAAAAAAAGAGAGAATAGAATAACTTTCTTCATCTATATTTATAATTTAATGTAATCAGCAGGTAAAGCGGAAACTTAGTTTGGCTGTACAAAAATACTCAAAAGAAGACATATATAAAAGGACGATTGAACGACTCCCGTACGTCCCTGATTTGCGGCTGTGATAATATGCTTATACCCAGCTAAATATAAATAGATCAACGAATTGGTTAAATCTTCTTATTGATATTAAATCTTCTTAACTTCTACTTACAAAAAAGAACATTCACTTTCCGTCAAAGAAATAAATATCTGATTATAGGAAAGATAGGCAAAAAATAAATCAAGGTTACATCTTCTGGCCAACACAGCTTATTAATCCGGGATGACGAAATAAAACTTCGCCATCCGGTATTAACTTTCCCATCTATTTAAAATGGAATCAGGATGAAAGAATATGCGAAAAATCCCAAACACAAAAACGATACGCCGGAGAATAAATCCACTGTATCCCGGCAGGCATCTGCCAGTGTAGTTCTTCAAAAGTATAAGGAAAACATGCGACCGGAAGAAAAAACAAATCAAACAGGACTTCCGGATGATCTGAAAGAAAAAGCGGAAAATCTTTCCGGATATAATCTGGATGATGTAAAAGTCTATTATAATTCAGATAAACCGGCACAACTACAAGCCTTGGCTTATACACAAGGAACCAATATCCATATCGCTCCCGGACAGGAAAAACACCTTCCGCATGAAGCCTGGCATGTAGTGCAACAAAAGCAAGGACGGGTGCGCCCAACCATGCACTTGGATGGAGTCCCTGTGAACGACAATGCAGTGTTGGAGAAAGAAGCAGATCATATGAGACATGAAAAAATAAAGAATTTTGAAACACAAAATTCTTTGAATGTGATTCAGCTAAAACGTAGAGTCAATTCAAGTTCAGATCCAGGGCTACCATTTTTTAATAGTTTTCAACCTCAGGATGGTCGAATAAATGGCATACCGGTACATCTTGAAAACTTAGAAGACACTACAGTAAAATGCAATATGTATCCTGGTGGATCTGTTGATTTTAACCAGGCTATGGATTCAATGGCTCTTTTACAAAGATACTTTTATAATCAATATATATTAAACCCTTTTACTGATGATGAGTTGGTTACTGTTATAAATTATAGCGTTTCTATAAACCGTTATGGGGATACTTTTATTTATGAACAAGATCTCTCTTATTCAAATTCAGCAGCTGGATATGTGCAGAGAGAAAAAAATCATGAAAAGATATCTCATTTGGAATCTCTCCAGGTGGAAACCGGATTAGTTCCTGCGCCCAATTCAAATAGGTATAGGGCTTCCCATACAAACACGGGAGAACGGGTATGGCGCGAGATTGCGTTGAGTAATTTTAGTAATGGATTGACAACTGGTGATAATGGGTCAAAGCTGACTGCCGAACGGGCAAGATTTGAACCATTATTCAAATATGAAGGAGATTTATCAGATAATACTGTTTTTGAGATTGGAGGATTAAGAATAACAGCATTCTCAATGACCAAAAATACAAATGCTATTCATAAGGTACGACAATATTCCAGACTTTATTGGGATGCCATAGAAAAACTTCGCAATATGAATGGAATAAAGGATGAGAAGCCTGTTTTAATGAACATTTTATATAGTCGTAAAACTATAAATCAAAAAATAAAAGATTTCAACGTTCAAGTGAAAGAGTATGAAAATAGCACAATGTCTAAGGAGAATTTGTTTAGCTTAAAATCTTTTTTTAGTGATAAAGATCAGAGATTTACAGTAGAAGATAAAAAACTACCTTTTACAGCAGAAGATATTTTACAGGCAAATATCCAGGAACTATGGGGAAGTTAATTTTTTTGCTGGTACAGAATTCTGATTAAGGCATATTCGGCAGATTTTTGCGAAGCTGACCTTTGTCTCTTAAGTCCCGCAGGGACGGCACATAATAGCCTGGGATGCAAATCCCAGGTAGAGAAATCCCCACCCGGGGTGTGCTGTAGGTACACCCCATCTTATGGAAACAACAGGTTTGTATATGCAGTGTCGTACTTTCAGCACTCCATGGACTCCTGGTACCTGACCTGGGATTTGCATCCCAGGCTATTATGTGCCGTCCCTGCGGGACTTAAAAGATAAAGATCACCCTTCGCCAAATCTTCCGGACATGACTGGGTGAAACCCGGGGCAAATAGCCCCCGATTTACTAAGAACCCTGAAAGGGTTCAACCCCTTCAGAGTTGTTGTGGAGAGAGTTTTCGCCTACCCCGGGTTCCACCCGGGGTTATTGGCTAAGGCCGGTCTACGATTCACATTTTACCCCAATAGGGGTAAGTACTTACAAATTGTAACTTTTTTGATTTTAGAATTTAGTTTTTACACAGCCTCTCAGGAGGGGAATGAAAGATCGCCCTTGACCACAAAAAGGTTTATCCGTCAGTCCTCCGGTTTATATGCAGGGTACACAGACTCTTTTCGTAAATCAAAATTCCACGCCAGCAGGAAATCCCTCTCCTTGGCTTCCATTCCCAAACGCTTTGTCACCGATGCGTTTGTAGCGGCTGTCGTGGTAGAAGATCAGTTCGCTGTTGCGGACGCCTTCCCGGTTTTTGGCCATGAAGAGTTTGCCGCGGCCTTTCCAGGGTTCGCCTTTGGAGTCGACGGCGTCTGCGTCGTAGTAGTCCGGTTTGTGGATGATCAGTACCACGTCGGCATCCTGTTCGATGTCCCCGGATTCCCGCAGGTCCTCCAATTGGGGCATCCGGATCCCGGTTCCTTTGGGTGGACGGCTGAGCTGGGAGAGGAGCAGGATTGGAATATCCAGCTCTTTGGCTAAGTTTTTCAACTCCCCGGTGATGTAACCAATCTCCTGGTACCGGTTCTGGAACTTCTGGCCGGTCCGGGTGAGTCCTAAATGATCCATGATCATCATCTGGAGCTGTCCTTTCCGCTTCAATCTCCGGGCTTCCGAACGGATGTGGTGCAGGTGGCGGATCTCATGTCCGGCAGCGATGTGAATCGGCAGGTCCCACAATTGTCCGGCTGTCTCTTCCATGGCATTCCACTCTTCCGGGGTCATTTGTCCGGAACGCAGGTGGGCCGGATCGATCCGTTCATCCTCCAACAGGTAGCGTCCGCCCAATTGGGTGGCTGCCATCTCTCCGGAGACAAAAAGCACATGATTGCCTGCCTGCGCAGCCGATTTGGCGAAGAAGAGTGCCAACTGGGTTTTCCCCATGGAAGGCCGGGCGCCTAAGATGATCAGGTCCGGTGCATGCCATCCTCCGCCTAATGCCTTGTCGAGTTTATGCAATCCGGTTGGTATGCCCACCTGTTTACCAGCCTGGTGCAATTCCGCTGCCTGGGTTGCCTGGACGATGGTCTGGCGCAGCACATCGGGCAGGAGGGAAGAGAGGCTGCCGGATGCTCCGGTAAACACCTCCGTCAATAACTTTTCAAAGTCCTCCATCAGTTCCCGTGGATCTTCTGCCGCGTTATGTGCCCGGTGATAGAGTTCTGCCGCGATACGGATCAACCGCCGCAGGTCAGCTTTGACCTTGACGATCTCCGCATGGTACCGGATGTGTGCGCTACTGGCGATATGGGTAGTCAGTTCTGTGAGGAACAGCGGCCCTCCGGTCCCTTCAAGCTCGTTCTGGCTGCTTAACTCTTCCATGACGGTGAGCAGGTCTATGGGTGACCTCCGGTTCCGTAGCCTGAGCATGGCCCGGTAGAGTGTCTGGTGTGCCGGGTTGTAGAAATCCTCGGGTTGCAGCAGGTCTTCCACTTCCTGAAAGGCGGTGGTTTCAATCAGCAAAGCTCCTAACACGGCTGCTTCCAGTTCCGGTGCCTGTGGTGGCACTAAGTGGGTATTAATCGATAATGGTGGGTTGTTTTTCATGGTCGTTCGTATTCGATTGTTTAAATTCATCTTCCCATCTCTTTTGGTTGATCCAGGTTTTCAAATGCAGGTAAGGAGGAACGAATTTTCCCGCTGCTGCCTGTTGGCTTCGCCATTTTTCCCATCTTTCCAATGCCGGAAGAAGCAGCGGAAGAAGCGTGAGATAGTTTGGATGCCTATTCCGGAAATGTTGAAATTCAGTTTCCAGTCCCCGTTTAACTCCCGGATACTTTTGCCGGAATTCCTCAAAGCTCTCTTTCGCCTGCCGGTAGGTAGAAAGGTCTGTGGAAGTGGCTTCTTTCGTGGAGTCCTGCGCCTGTTCATTTTCCCTGCGCTCTGCCAGAGGCTGACCGGTTTTCAGATCTATGCTTAAAGAATAAGTAGAAGGGATGCGCCTGCTTTTTCCTGAGGTGTAGCTGACCAGCCCGGCGTTCACTAATTGTTTCCTGGCATTTATTATCGCTTTTTCACTGACTAACAGGATGGAAGCCAATGCTTTATTTGAACAGAGGAAAATATCTTTCCAGCCCTCTTGGTTACAGATCCAGACTAACTCATGGTACAGCGCCTGTTCGATACCTGAGAGGAAGTACCCTTTTCGGATTTTTCTCATTTTAATGATTAATTTATACCAATTCATTCTTAGTTGATTGAAGGAGGTCACCGCTTGTATACTGTGCACCATATACTCCTGTTGACCTCCGGGGTTAACAATTTTTCTGTAGGTTGAAGTAAGTCTTACCAATAGCAAATATCCACAATAGAATGACATCCGTCAAGTAAGGTGAAACGGACAAATTTAAAATATTAATTATTTGAAAATCAATAAAATATAGTTTTTGAATTTGCCGTTTCAATCGTATTTTAACTACTTTCTTATTTGTTATTGTTTGTTAATTTTTTCCTGCTTTTGATTTTCTTCCCCTTCTTTTAATTCGTTGATTTTCTCATGAAACATCCGGACTAACGTACTCGTTTTATAGGATGTTTTCAAGATCTGGAGGAAAACTTTCAATACCGTAGTTGGTTTTCGTTCTCCAAATATCCCTTCGACATAGCACTGAGCCAGGTGATCAATCAAACGTTTGACCCCTTTCTTTTCGAGTTCGAGCCTTTCCTGTTCTGTTTGATGGGGAGTCAATCTAAGTGCGTGGTACATCCTCTCTTTCAGATGTTCCTGTATGCCTTTCCACAACTTTTTGTATTTTTCAAACTCTTCTTCGGGTAGCTTATAGAAAAGCAGTAGGAATTCCCGGATCGCTGTTAGCTTGTAGTGGACACTTTTAAAGAACTGAATTGCTTTTGGAAGAGATTTTTTGTATCCGGTGATCACTTTCAATGTGAACGTTTCAGGAAGGTTGTTCTGCACGTTCTCGTTTTTCTGTTTTTTCATGAGATTTAGTTTTTATGTTTATTCCATGAATAAAGCGAAAATTAAGCGGATTTTAAGAATATTAATTAAAAGAGAAAATATATATATTGCCATAGATTTATTTTT
>JAJQEE010000192.1 GCA_021201865.1 Tannerellaceae bacterium
AAAGTTCCAATCCCATAAACCGCACCACGGCTTGAATCGATAATAATATACAGATTAATCATAATTATAAAATATTTAGCCATGAATTATCAACACCATGAAAAAATGTCAAATGTAACATCCCTTTACTTGCCCATCCTTTTAGTAATCCAGTGTCAGTTAATGTGCCTTTATCTGATTCCTCCCATTTTATCCATTCTGATTTAATTTCATTCGTTAAGTCTAAGTTAAAATAATTTTGGCTAATATACAATCGATTTAATTTATCCAGATAAGGCAAAATGTTTTGTAAATCAGGATTATGTATACATTCCCATTCTCTGCATTGTTGCAGTGATGTGGTATATTCTTCTCTATATTCGGGTAATTTAATCAAATCATGGAAAAAACGAAATACATCTGGCATCTCATTGATGGATACGGAATTATTTTCTATTCTATGTATTATCGTATTTGTAATATACTTTAGAGGGGTATGCAATTTCCTGTTCAAAATGTGGTTACCACGCAAACGATAAATAAAATAGCGTCCCCATCCTGTTAGACCTGCTTCGAGGCTCAAATCAGCATATGATTCATACATAACCATATGATTCATACTAGCATCTAACTCTTCAAAGAAGTCATCGTCAGCTTCCATAAAACCGTTTTGTAGAAGATACTCAAATCCGGTGCCAATACCGGCAATACCTGTATCATATTGGATAGATAAATTATTTGTGATCTGTTCCTGAATTTCTTCAATCAGGTCAAAAGCATATTCCTGAAACAATTCATTACTGGTTTGTCTGGCATAATGAAAGAAAAAAAGAGCAATTCCTGTTTTTCCATAAAATAAGCCCGGATGTTCATTCAAAGAACCATTGATAATTAATGTTTCTAATATGTTGTCTAATGTGTCCATTCTCTGTTTGTTTTTGCAATTTTACTTGTGTAGAATCTTGACAGAAATTCGTAAATTACCATTTCATTTAATCGGTTTTTTGAACTAAACCATCGATTCATGGTCATATGAATAATGCTTGACAATAAGGATTCCATTGAGATTTGAAGGTTATGGGATTGATTCATACCGATTATTTTTTTCTGCGATTGGACTAATAGCTTCTTTTCGGGCTTTAATGATCTGAATGGATTCTTTATTTTCATTTTCCCATAACATACAGTCTTCAATGTCTTTGCGATAAAAACGATATTTATCGTTCAGCTGCTTTGTGGTATGACGATGTGTAAATCCAAACTCTTTTTTATAACTTTCAGCTAACGTGTTTAATAACCTTTTTCTTTGTGACAATGTCAATAAAAATGCAGATAAAAAACTATCAATCAATATTAGTGCATATTTCCATCGTTCCTGTTCAGGGTTTTCTTCACCTAATGAATATAACAATTCAATCGTAGACTCGCTATCAATAAAAAATAATTCTTCAATAAGTGAAATACTATTTACACCATAACGTTCTATTTCTCTTTGATAAGTGTCGCACTGTATATTCCAGATAAATCCGGAATTAACAGCAGGATAAAATATCTCAAAAAAACGATTGAAAATGAAGGTAAAGTTATGTCTTTCTTTTAGATGCAATCTCAATCGTAAGTGAAAATCAGGATCACCATAGCGGATAAAAAACCATTTATCAATGAAATCATTTTTCTTCATTTCGCTGATATATTCAATAATTTCCTTTTTCAGGATTATATCAGCCATTTTTGTGCCGGTATATAACTTGAAATAAACCCATTCGCTACCTGGTATGAATGTTCTGTTTTCCATGGCACTATATATTTTTTTTCAAGGATTCATTGTAAAATGCAAAAATAAACTCATTAGTAAAAGCTCCTTCACGGCCGTGTACAACAGCAGTTGCTGGGTCAAATAGAAATTCCTCCAGAATAAATGATGAATGTTTTTTTACAACAGATAACCATGCCCTGAGGCTTAAAGGATGATTAAGGTCAACATATAATTCGTTATCACCATCAACAAATAAAACTATATCGGGAAGTTGTCTCACATTCTGCCATTCTTTCACTTTCATAAGAAGTTCACTGTCATTATCTACTCCGGCAAACGATTTTATTTCCTTATCATGAACTATCCAGCGAGCCTTTGATAAGATACAGTTTTTATAAACTATCCGAGGTAAATAATCTAAAAGTTTTGCCGTTTCATTCCATCGAAACCACAGTCCGGCACGGCCCTCCTGATGTTGTAAGTCACATAGAAAATTATATACCGGCATGGATTTTACCTCATTAAAAGCGTGTGCATTACTCATGCGTGGGACAATTTCTTTATCCAGATATTTTGAATATAAAACAATTCGATTATTTCTAATAGAAACATATAAATCATTCAGTCTTAGTTCAAATTCCTTGGAAACTCCTGTTTTAGCAAGATAAGGAATTTCATACGGACGTAGAACCGGACGAAGCAGAACATTCCCTACTCGTGATTCTGGTAGATGGACAATTTCCGCAAAAATTACCTCAGGATGCATTTGTGCCTCTTTTTCAGTAATAGCAAGTGTATGCTTCAAAATTTCTTTATCCAAATGAGAAAATCGCCCTAGCAAGGCAGCTGCACTCATTCCCCCCGCTGACTTAATATAATAGGAGTATCCTTGTTCATTGTCTTGTAAAATTTCACACATCACTGAAATAGTAGGTGGTAGGTCTTCCCATATAGCTTCAACATCTTTCACGTCTTCGTCGGTCAATTCGATGATTTTTTGTGATGATTGTTGATACTTCTGCAGAAGTACCTTATGAATAGAGTGCTGGTAAGCATTGGATTTTGAGTTTTCTTGTAATTTCACCAAGTCATCCACTAATGGGTTGATATCTCCTGGAGTATTATTGCCATATCCAATGCCTAACTCGCTATCTAATATAAATAATAGAGGCATTTCCCGATGTTCATACCGTTTAATAAAGTTTTCTTTGAACCGGGTAAGATTTGTTTCTGTAACGGGGGATATTATTTTATTGAGAAATACCAATACCTGTTGAATGGACTTGAAAATGTTGCGACTAACAGTCGCATGTTTGACAGGTTTGAATAAATCTGTCTGAAACAGGTATTTGATTTCGGTATCTATTTTTGTTTTTTCAATGTTTTTGATGATTTCAGAATAAATATTAACTGTAGTCCCTATCGGTTGTTGATCGATATTGTCTAATTGTATATCAATTGTGGACAAAATATCAATGATTTGGCTATCCAAATCTGGTAATTTTTTAATTTTATCAATTAGTGAAATCAATGATTCCACATTTGTTACTGCCGGTTCTAATTCACTTACCAGTAATTGCTCATCTATTAATTCGTGGATAAATTCATACGCTTCTTCTATTGTTATATCGTCTTCTACTAATGTAGTTGCTAACTCAGAAAACCGCACTCCTTTTTGGGCTAAAATCAGTATCTTTTGAATGTATTCTGAATTTTCGATTTGTTTGATTTGATGGACACGATGTGTTTTTGGTAATAATATTCAATATATCGATAATAATTGCCTACAGGATAGAGACTACTATTTGGAAAATAATGCATTTGTTCGCGTATATTTTTATTTTTTCTAACAATTGTGTTAGAGAACAAATGTAGTTCATATCCAGGCGTGTAATTCGCCTATATGTTTTATCCTCTGAAAGCTGTATGTTTGTGTATCCACTTCCTAATGTCCCTACCGAACATCCTGCAAAGAGACCGAAAGGGGTGGGACGTGTACAAGCACGTTGATAATAACGATAGGCTGACCACCGTACTCTTTTCTCATTTTTTCCCATCCTTTCACTCAAATCGGGCGTAGCAATAAGAAGCATTTCCTTGAAAACGGAGTCTTGTAGTCGTTTCTCAAAATCTATTAAGGCAGAAACCGGAAAGTAAGGGGTGCGGAAAAGGTAAGTGTTTAGTGGTTTGTACATAAATAAATTCGTATTCTAAATAATAAAAAGAATTCAGATAAAGACTATGGCGGGCAGTTTACGACAATGTTAATTTGCATTACTTCCCACCATAGCCAAAAATATTATTAGAGAAAAATTGACATTTAATGATTTAAAGAATGAAAAAACATCTAAGTGAATTCATTAAAAACTTTTCTACTGAGTATAATACTCAGTTTAAATAATATTTTATCGGATTAGTCCGCATCTCATCTGCATGCAGCTGTTGGAGTCCATTGACACGGACTATAAAACGTTCCTACCGGAGTCCAGGTTCCTCCCCGCATATCATTCATTTCGTCATCATTTAGTTTTTGGATAACAGACTTTTTCAATACTAATTTTTTTAATTTTTTTGTTTCTTGGTTTTTCATTTTTTTAAATTTTTGAAGTTAATAAATAGGTGTAATTAAACATGTTTAATTTATTTTTAAGATAGCATAATGCATTCATCCCAAAGGAATTTTTTTTTGTTAGTCGGGTTAGTAAGATTAATCCAATACCTGAAATACCATTTAACAGGTCTGATGAACTAACAAATCCGCCAAATTTTTTAGTTTGCCAAGCCTTAAAACCCGCTAAGCCATCGCTATATTTTGCCATTTGAATTGTTTGATTAATCCAGTAATTGCCTGTCTCATTGAATTTATTTATTGAAGTATTCAAATATATTTTCCAAAATATTAGAGCAACTCCTGCAGTACCATGGCATAAACTTGCATCTTGTATCCCATTGCTTTTTAAATCCAATCGACTGCAATTATGATATAATATATTAATAGCAGTCTTTTCCAGTTCTTTATTACTTAATAAAATAGCTACACGGAATAACATATATGCAATACCTAAATCACCATAACACCAACCTAACCTGCTATCAGGGTTCCCTAAATTATTTTCTTTTGAATAGGATGGGAAGTAGGAAGCCTTTCCTTCTTTATAATTAATTTGTTGGAGAATATAATTAATGGTACGAGTAAGTAGTTTTTCTACTCTCTCTACCTTAAAATTTAATTGATGAAGCCGGATTAAGAATGCAATAATACTTGACATCCCATGTGATAAACTAATGTTATACCCTTTTTCTCCAGTTTCTAAATTTAGCACAGACGACCATTTAATGGCGTTGTTCTCGCATAAGGAACCCGATTTTTCAAGCTCTGTAAGTAATTCTTCTATGTATTTGGGGATCTCCTTGTTGTGTTTGAAACGAGAAAAAAAAGTAGGTGGCAACCCCAAGAGCGCCATGCAAAAAATCATAATTTCCTCGTTTAATGTCAATAATCATTTTTTTGTATAAAAAAGGATCTAGATCATCTAAAAAAAATAATATCCTCCTTATCCAGCATTCCCATTTTTTTCAAATGCATGCATAACCATCCAAAGCCACTAATACCGGTGCTTAATGTATGTCTATTTTCACCAGAATTGATACATTCAATATTATTTTCTAAAATATTAGCAACTCTTGGGCTTATTCCACTTTTTTTGGAGTATAATATTGTCGTAATAAGCTAAAAACAAAGCAATACCAGATGTACCTATATGCAATCCGATATTATTCGAAAGACTACAGGTGGTTAATTCTTTATAAATGTTATTAACTATATCCAAGCAGTTAAAATTCATAATTTATAAAATATATCATATTGGCTCCTAATGTACAATATGTTTTTAAAATAATAGAATAAAAATATGTTTTTAATTGTTAAAATAATATTGAAATTGTTTATTTTATATCTCTGAGGTTTTTTATTGATTAAATAGGACACTTTATTCCATAAATGATCTCCAATAACTTCTCTTTTCAATAATTATGTTAATGGGTTTCCTATTATACTATCTCATATTCAAGAGGTAATAAAAAAGAAGATATCCGATTGGGCATCTTCTTTTTGATTGATTTATATTACAGGATCAGCCCTTTTTATCTAAATTATTCAGGATATCTATTTTACCTTCATTTACTAATCGATAGATCATTTCTCCGAATAAGGTGTTTACCCAGGCAAACCAGGAACGGGTGAAATCTTTTGGATTGTCTTTGTGGAATGATTCATGCATAAATCCGGTGTCTGCGTCTGTATCTCTCAACATTTTCACACAGAAACGGATTTCTTCCGGATCGTTTGTCGTGTTGCAACGCATGATGATGCTCATGGGCCATACGTAATCAAATCCGATATGTGGTCCACCGATCCCTTCGCCGGCCGTACCTTTAAAGAAATAAGGATTCATTGGGCTTAGTACCAGTTTACGGGTATTTTGGTAGATGGGGTCGTTGACATCCACACATCCCAGATAAGGAAGCGCTAATAAACTTGGAACATTCGCATCATCCATATAGACATGGTTATAGAAACCGTCCACTTCAAAAGCATATACTTTTCCAAATTCCGGATGTTCAAGGATCGCATATTTTTTCACTGCCGCTTCTACCTCGTTTGCCAGGGCCTCACATTGAGCTGCAAAATGGTTATTCCCTTTGATCGCACGCATCATTTCCGCTAATTGACGCAGGGAAGTGATCGCAAACAGGTTGGATGGGATCAGGAAGCCAAACAATGAGGCATCATCGGACGGACGGAAAGAAGAAACGATCAGTCCGACCGGGCGGACCGGACTGCCATAGCCGAAGTTCAGCAAAGTATCTCCCTGACGGTCCGTTACCCGGGTGAAGGTATAAGGTCCCGGATTGTCTTTCCGTTGCTGTTCGATAAAGGTTTTGTAAACCAATTCCATCGCTTTTACCCAATCTGCATCAAAAGGGGTCGTGTCGTTAGTCTTTTTCCAGAAATGGTACGCCAGACGGATCGGATAGCATAAGGAGTCAATCTCCCATTTCCGTTCATGAAGTTCCTTTTTCATTTCGGTGTTATCACTTTCCCATTCGCTACCTTCCTGGTTTTCATTGAATCCGTTTGCATACGGGTCGATCAGGATACACTTCGTCTGACGGTTGATTACTCCGGCAAGCATGGTTTTTACTTTGGGGTCTTCATTGGCAAAAAGGATATGAGGAAATACCTGTGCGGATGAATCCCGTAGCCACATGGCATGAATATCTCCGGTAAGCACAAAGGTGTCTGGTTTACCGTTGATCATTTTGTGTTCACAGGTCGTATCTAACGTATTCGGGAAACAGTTCTCAAACATCCATGCCAGTTTAGGATCTTTTAATTTTGCTTTCGTTTCCCGGATCGCTTTTTCCACTGCTTCACTGGTGAACTGGCGTTTTTCCGGAGCCGGGCGTTGTGAAACATATTGTAAAGTTCCCGGTATCAGATTTTCTGTTACCTCTGTCAGGCGGGAAAAGCCGCTTTGACTGGCTACTAAACCTGCCAGTGAAAGACCACTGGTCTTTAAGAAATTTCTACGTGTTGTCATTGTAAAGTACTATTTTTATATGTTAGATGAGATCAAAGTTTGCTTATTTCGGAGTAAAGCTCAATCATACAGGCATTATCCAGTAGCCATTTATATTTTTTATTTTCCTTTCCGGTCCAGTCGTGGCCCAGTAAACCATTTTCATCCCGGGTATATTCCCACGCATACCGGGCGTTTTCTGCCATGGTTTGAATATAGAGAGGATTACGGTCTGTTTCATATAAAGCAAGCAGGCCACGTGACAGGATCACATTGAACCAGGGACTGGCCGGATAGAATCTCATTTGTGTACTATCGATCCCGTTTTGTATCTGAGTGAAATAGTGATAACTCCCTTTTGCTGTTTGTTGTGCATCACGTAGATAAGCAGGATCTCCAGTTTCCTGATAAAGCAGTACGCCAGCCTGGATCATTTGTCCGCTGTTGTAGGTATACTTTGTTTTATCCACATACCCATTTAGATCAATATTATCCCAATAGGTATGATCTTCCGGATCACGTAGGTGTGTTTTTGTCCATTCATACGTTGCCATTGCCTGTTCCAGATATTTTTTATCCTGGGTCTGCTTGTAGAGCTTCATACATAGTACGGCGGCGGGAGCATTCGAACAGGTATTTTTAGATTCTTTTTTCTGTTCACACCAATAAATACCTCCTCCTAACTGTTCATCCCAGCCACTATATATATAAGCATGTAGTTCCTCTGCTTTTTGAAGATATATTTTGTTCTTTGTCAGTTCATACAAATCACAGAAATCAATGGCCAGCCAATCATTATCATCATAAAAACGGTCGCTTTCTCCGTTAAACATCGGATAACTCTGATAACAGTATGGTGGGCGGGTATTATCCCAATATAGTTCCAGACCCGGGAGGATCCTGTTTTCTAATAATCGGAGGTATTTCTCATCTCCTGTTGTCCTGTAAAGTGATACGCATCCCGATACCATGCCCGAATAGGGCCATAGATAGGAAACTTCCTGCTCTTTTTTCTGTTCGGCTCCTTCTGCCAGATAGGTTACCTGATTTTCCGGATCCACTGGCCAGGTTTCTTCCAGCAGACCATATTTTTTAACTTCATAAGTTGTCAGGATCCGGGTCAGTAAGCTGTCCGCCCGTTGTTGATCCGGATTTTCAGCCATAGGAACAGATTGGCAGGACGCAGTAAAAATAAGCGCTCCTACACCTAATAGGATAGTAGTAAGTTTCATACAAATTGTGTTTTAAGCTAAGCCGCTTATTCTTTAAATATACGTGTGTTTTCCTTTATGTTTTTTGTTATATAGAAAGCAAAAGTAATAAAAAAGTGATTCTATTTAACGTTTATGAAGTTAAAAGCATTACTTTTGTGGTTTATAATTAGTTGAAAGATTTAAATAATGGAT
>JAJQEE010000178.1:0-3239 GCA_021201865.1 Tannerellaceae bacterium
TATACGGAGTCTGTTTTAACAGTGGCTTTTCAGGGTGCGTAAGAATGACACATTTTTTATTGATGCGGCTTTGAATGAATATTTTATCCAATTTCTTAGGTAAATAAATTCTTTTTTATATCTTTGGTGCGAACATTTTTGAAAAGACCTAATTAGCACACATTTTTATTTTAATATAACACACTACCATGAAGGAAAACGAAAAAAAAGGAGTAAGCCGCAGGGAATTTTTAGGCCTTTCCGCATTGGGATTGGCAAGTTTGACTATCTTACCCAGTTGGACGATGCAAAACGGAATCCGTATTGCTCCCAGTGACAGAGTTGTTTTAGGATTTATTGGATTAGGCCAGCAGGCATTGTCTGACTTTGCCGGATTTGCTGCCTGTCCGGGCGTGCAGGTTGCTGCCTGTTGTGATGTGGACACCATGAAAACCGAACGTTTCAAAAGACGGATTGAAGCATGGCAGGCTGCCCAGGGATTAGCCCAACGTTGTGACAAATATGAGTTTTATGAAGATCTGTTGAATCGGAAAGATATCGACGCTGTGGAAGTGGCTACACCAGACCACTGGCATGCATTGAACACAATCCACGCTTGTCAGGCAGGTAAAGATGTGTATTGCCAGAAGCCTTTGGCATTTACAATTTCCGAAGGTCTGGCCATGGTGAAAGCCGTTCGCGATAACAAAGTCGTATTGCAGGTTGGTAGTCAGCAACGTTCCAGTGGAGAGTTCCAGAAGGCTATTGAATTAGTGCAGAACGGAGCTATCGGTCATATTGAGAAGATCTACGCCCGCGTAGGTGCACCTCCAAAACCACTGGATCTGCCGGAAGAAAAAGTTCCTGCAAACCTGAACTGGAACCAGTGGATGGGACCATTGAATGATCCGAAGATCCATTATCATTCTGATCTTTGTCCTCCTATCTCTTTAGATCCTGTACAAAATGAAAAACTGTGGGGTGCATGGCGCTGGTATCAGGAAACCGGTAACGGTTATACGGCTGATTGGGGTGCTCACATGTTTGATATTGCTCAGGCTGCTTTAGGTATGGATGGTTCAGGTCCGGTTGAGTACATTCCTCAGGGCTATAACGGAGCGCCTTACGCTGCTATGAAATATGCCAATGGTGTAGTGATGACGGAACAACCATTCTTAGATGATAATGACGGTGCACAGGGTATTAAATTCATCGGAACAAACGGATGGATTGAAGTGGCCCGTGGTTATTTAGCTTGTTCCGATCCTTCTAAAGTTCCGGCCGAAGTGGCAGGACGTCGTCCTTTGAGTGCAGAAGAAATGCAGAAAATGTACGAAGAGTGGATGAGAAAGAAAGAGGAAGCAGAAAAGAATAAGAAAAAAGGGAAAAAAGGCGAAGAAGGTGGTATGGCCGGTGATTATGAAACCAATGCTCCACACATGCAGAACTTTATTGACTGTGTTCGTTCCCGTAAGAATCCTATTGCTCCGGTAGAAGTGGGTGCAAGCACCAATACACTTTGCTGTCTGGCTAACATCGCACGTGAATTGAACCGTCCGGTGAAATGGGATCCGGCAACCTTAAGCTTTGTAAATGACAAAGAAGCTGAAAACCATCGTTTATATTGGTATCAGTACAGAAATCCGCATAAATTGCCTTATTTCTGTAAAGGATAAATAGATCAGTAGTCATACATCTGTTTTTTGCAGATGTATGACTGTTTTTTGAAAATCTATATCTACATTTTTAACGAAAGAGTTAAATAACTACTCCTCTTTTACTTCTCAGGATATATGTACTCCTCTGTTTCAGTACATATCGTTCAGGATGAAATGTGTTTTTATATTCTAAGTAGCTATATCTAATCCGTTCAGAATTACGTATAGATTGGAGAATTTTATTTCGTGAAAATTCCATTAAATGTAAAAATAATATGAGTAATAGACGTGACTTTTTAAAGAGTGCTTCTCTTTTAACTGCCGGTGGATTGTTGGCCGGTAAAGCTCAGGCGATGCCTGTTTCAGCAATGCAGGCTGCTCCTGTAACAACTGCTAACAAAGCATTAGGTTTGCAGATCTACTCGCTGTTCAATGAGTTGTATGATGACCTGCCAAAACGTTTGGCCGAATTGAAAGATATGGGATATATCAACCTGGAACTTGCCGGCTACAATAGCGGAAAGATCGGGCAGGTTGATATGATGGAATTTAAAAAGATGGCAGAAGATGCCGGATTGAAGTTGGTTAGTTCACATGTGAACCCTCCGGGAAACAGTCCACAGGAATTTTTCCTGATGAACTACACCAGGGATCAGTTACCCAGAGTGAAAGAGTTTTGGAAAGCGGCTGCGGATGATCATGCCAAATTAGGTTGTAAATATCTTCTTCAACCGATGATGCCCACCGTAAAGAATCATGACGATGCCGCTTTGATCGGTGAATTCTTTAACGAAGCAGGTAAGATCTGTAAAGAGGCGGGCCTGCAATATGGCTACCACAACCATAACTGGGAATTCAAAAAAGTAGCAACTGAAGAGCAGATCAAAAAAGCCCATCCGTTTATGGAACCGGGAGATCCGATTGAGGATCTGTTTATTGCCAATACAGACCCATCGCTGGTGATCTTTGAACTGGATGTCTACTGGACCGTACGAGGTGGAGCGGATCCGTTGGAATATATGCAGAAATATCCGGACCGTATCCGTGTATTGCATATTAAAGACCGTGCCGTATTGGGGCAAAGCGGTTTGCTGAATTTCCAGAACATCTTCAACCAGATGTATGCCAATGGTATTCAGGACTATTTCGTGGAACTGGAAAAAATGCCTGACGGACGTTCACAGATGGTAGGTATCAAAGAATGTGCCGATTATTTGCAGAATGCACCGTTTGTGAAGTAAGTTTTTAATATATAATAATTTATCAGAAGCCGGAATATCTATCTCTCCGGCTTCTGTTTTTAGGAGTTATAAGAAAATGATATTTGTTGTTATAAAATCTGATTTTTATTTTCTTTTTTAGATGCATCCCTCCCGGCGTTTTTATATGATAGAAAAAAGTATGTTCCTTGTTAACAGATAATTCACAAATCATCACTCTTTATTTTATGGGATAGACATCTATTACTTTCAACTTCACAAACTACTACCAATTAAACGGGCAAACCATAATCCTTTTGTCTATACTTAATATTTTGATTATAAAACTTGTTCATGATCTTGCTTTGAAGTGACACTATGCCAGGACAAGACAAATTTAAAT
>JAJQEE010000178.1:3249-45739 GCA_021201865.1 Tannerellaceae bacterium
GGACTATCCAACTTTGAACAGTCTTTTTTTATGAAATGGCGAAATAAAATTTCGTAATCCACTTCTATCTTTATTTTATTTTTAATCTAAATCAATTATGAGAGAATCTGTTAAGATCCACCAAAGGTCTCAGTACAGAGATGACAATCAATCAAAAAAAACATCTATGCAAGCTCCGGTAGATATAATCCTTCAACGCTATAAAGAACGGATCCATCCTTTTGTACCGAAAGAAGAAGCATTTACTTCAAAAGTAGGGGATGTAGATGGAAAGACAGAATTACCTGAAAAAGATCTTTTACAGGGAAAATTTACATCCGGTTCTATCCCACAGAATTCTACTATGCCGTTAGGACAAAATAGTCATTCTACAGGCTTGCCTGATTTTTTAAAAGGTGGAATTGAAAGTTTGTCAGGTTATAATATGGATGATGTAAAAGTACATTACAATTCAGAAAAGCCAGCCCGGGTAAATTCTTTGGCTTATGCACAGGGAACTAACATCTATGTGGCACCCGGACAGGAAAGTTATTTACCTCATGAAGCCTGGCACGTAGTCCAACAAAAGCAGGGCCGGGTACAACCTACACTGCAATTGCAAGGGGTGAATGTAAATGATAACAAGGAGTTGGAAAACGAAGCGGACAAAATGGGAAGTCAGATTATTCAAATGAAACCCGGTAAGGAGAGACTTATTTATAACTCAAGTTTACAGCCGGTTATTCAAAGGTCGGGAACCTTCGTGGCATCGGTTTCGTTGCGAGAGTCAGAGATGAAATTATATGATGCTGGACAATTAACAATTGATACTATTAAGCTTTCCGGAAGAGCGGATACCGGATTAAAAAAAGAAAATAATAAAACACAGGGGGGATCATACTATTGCGGATGTATTTATTAAGAAACATCAAAAAATTATGTCGAGAGATAAAACTATTTCTGAATTTCTTCTTTTTTATGAAGATATGAATACTAAATTAATAGAGGATTCGAAGAATTTCGCTAAAAATCACCCTGACCATAATGACGTTTTAAATCGTTCGGAGGAGTTCGTTCAAGAGCAAGCTGCTAATAATAATGATTTAATTTATATAATACGTAATGTGAAATTACCAATGTATAGATGGAGGAAAGAACTACAAACAATAATTACAAATTATAATGATGCTTATTCTCATAGTAGAACAGCAACCATTTATAATGAAAATAGACCGACCGGTAAAGGGGAAGGATCTGCAATGAAATATTTGAAAAATAATATTTTAAATAACAATTATGACGGAGAAAAAATAGAAAAAATAGAATCCTTATTAGACAAGTCAGCTATAGAAGAATCAGGAGAGGATATTGATAGCTTTAAAGATAAGTTTTATGGCATGGTAAATGACATGCAAGCCTCTTATAAAGAACATACGGATGTTAAAGAGCAATATTTAAACTCTATAATTGGTGATTGTAATATTAATAAAAATGAAGAAGATATTATAAAAGATTTTGATTTTAATGATTGGTGGTTATTAATTAAACTTTATTGGAAAGAAATAGATCTTGAATTTTTAGAAAAGATAAAAGATAATAAAAATCTAAAGAAACAGTTTTTAGAAATGGCAGAAAATTCTCTATGGTTACTACTTACTTTTATAGAAATGTATAATAATAATGATGAGGATTGGCCATATTTTCTAAAAGCAGCAGCTATTGATCCATATTTATCACTACTATTTTTAGAATTTCGGGAATTATATCCTTATTTAACAAAAGAATTTTTACCTATTACAAAGATTGATATGGAATTAATAAAGATTTTAATGAATATTTATGAAGAACTTGATATAGAAATAATACAAAATTTTTGTGATTTTATAAGGAAAAATAAATCAGAAGCAAAAAAATTATAAATATATCAGAAAAAGGGGGTATGAATATGATAATTGATTTTTTAAACCAAAACCAAACATTAAATTCCCAGGAAGCGTTAAAATGGTTAACTATCGAAGCAACAGCAATAAAACACGAGAAACTGGAGAATAAAGCTCAACAATCGATATCTCAGATTGAAAACTCTATGGAGTAATTTATAATAGGAAAAATTTCAAATTAATTTATGAACTAATTTATTATCCGTATACTATAAAAACGGTAGATATATCTGTAGAAAATGAAGAACACATCCTATCAGAATATGTCCTTCATTATAAATATCTGTTAATACGTGGAGGATACCGGGATCGAACCGGTCACCTTTAGACTGCCAGTCTAACGCTCTAGCCAGATGAGCTAATCCCCCGTGACTTTATTTTCGCTTGCAAATATAGAGGTTTTCCTGAGATATACACTATCTTTGTTCAGGAAATTTATATCTTTTGCCATGATCGTATACAATATCACTTTCCATATCGATAAGACCGTTTTAGAAGAGACACTAACCTATTTGAAAGGCTCCTATATTCCCCGTGCTGCTGCCAGTGGCTTTTTATTGAACCCGTGTCTGAGGCGGGTAATGCATACTCCGGATGAGGAGGGGGCCAGTTATGCTGTTCAGTTTCATACGAAAAATCTGGATACACTGGAATATTGGGTAGAAAGGGAAGGCCGTTTGATGCAGGAAGAATTGGTCAGACGGTTTGGCAATAAGGTGGTGGGTTTCACAACTCTGCTGGAAGAAATAGAGTGGGAGCAATGATCAAAGACCGTATCATATTAGGAATTGATCCCGGAACGATTGTGATGGGATATGGTATATTGATCATCGAAGAGAATAAGCCCCGTCTGGAAACGATGGGTATACTCCAGTTAAATAAGTTTGATGACCATTATCTCCGGTTGCGGAAGATCTTTGAGCGGGTCACCGGGTTGATTGACCAGTATAACCCGGATGAGTTAGCGATTGAGACCCCTTTCTTTGGGAAGAATGTGCAAAGTATGCTGAAGTTAGGCCGGGCACAGGGAGTGGCTATGTCTGCCGCATTAAACCGGGATATTCCTATTTTTGAGTATGCCCCTCTGAAAATAAAGATGTCGATTACAGGGAATGGAAATGCTTCCAAAGAACAGGTGGCAGGTATGCTTCAACGCTTTCTCCATATTCCGGATGACCATATGCTACCCCAGTTAGATGCAACGGACGGATTAGCAGCAGCCCTATGCCACTATTTCCAGACCAATAATCCGGTGTTGGAAAAGAAATATACGGGTTGGAAAGACTTCATTGCCAAGCATCCCGGGAAAGTAAAGAAATAAGCAGGAAAGTATTGGGGAGCGGGGAATAGCATGCAGATGAAACAGATCAGACAGATTTTCACAGATTTGTTTTTTACATATAATTCTTATCTGTGGTCATCTGTCTGATCTGGGTCATCTGCGTGCTGATTTTGTCGTTTTATATAATGCCTTGCGCCATCATGGCTTTGGCTACTTTCATAAAGCCGGCAATGTTTGCTCCTTTTACGTAGTTTACATAGTCTCCTTCGCGTCCGTAGTCTACGCATTGTTTATGAATGGAATGCATGATTTGCTGCAGGCGCTGATCAACTTCATCTGCCTGCCAGGCCATATGCATCGCATTTTGTGTCATTTCCAGACCGGAAGTGGCGACTCCACCTGCATTGACTGCTTTGCCCGGACCAAATAGGATTTGATTCTCAATAAACAGGTCTACTGCTTCTGCTGTACAACCCATATTAGAAACCTCTGCCACACATAGGGTTTTGTTTGCTATTAGTTGTCGTGCATCCTCTTCGTTTAATTCGTTTTGAATGGCACAGGGAAGCGCAATATCTACTTTTTGTTCCCAGGGTTTCTTTCCGGGATAGAAAATCGCATCCGGATATTCTTCCACGTAAGGCTCCACAATGTCCATACCGGAATTTCTCAGTTCCAGCATGTAATCAATTTTGTCACCGGAAATCCCATCCGGATCATATACATATCCATCCGGTCCGGATATAGTCACCACTTTCGCTCCTAATTCATTTGCTTTGATGGCTGCTCCCCAGGCTACATTTCCAAACCCGGAAACAGCGACTGTTTTATCTTTCATATCCATCCCGTGTTCCTCCAGCATTTGGTGCACAAAATAAAGTGCTCCGAAACCGGTCGCTTCCGGACGCAGGATAGAGCCTCCGAATTCCAGGCCTTTTCCTGTAAACGTACCCGTATTCTCACGAGCCAGCTTTTTGTACATACCGTACATATAACCCACTTCGCGTCCCCCTACACCAATATCACCGGCAGGAACGTCCGTATCCGGACCAATGTTTCTCCATAGTTCACACATAAATGCCTGGCAGAACCGCATGATCTCTGCATCACTTCTTCCCCGGACGGAGAAGTCGGATCCCCCTTTTCCTCCACCCATGGGTAGGGTCGTCAGGGCATTTTTGAAGGTCTGTTCAAAACCAAGGAATTTCAGGGTGGAAAGATTTACGGATGCATGGAAACGAATCCCTCCTTTATAAGGGCCGATTGCGTTGTTGAACTGGACACGGTAACCTAAGTTGACATGGACTTCTCCTTTGTCGTCTACCCAGGGTACACGGAAAGTAAAGATGCGATCCGGTTCTACTAATCTCTCTATAATTTTGGCTTTTTCAAATTCAGGATGTTGATTATACACCTCTTCTATGGATAGAAGAACCTCTTTCACAGCCTGTAAATATTCTTTTTCCCCGGGATGTTTGGCTTCCAACTGGGATAAAATGATTTCCGTCTTCATAGTGCTTATCCTTTAAATGACTAACAATATGTTACAAATTTAACCATTTTGCTGAGCTGGCAAAGTTTTTAGCTGACAAAATGATCAGGAATAAGGCCGTTTTAACTTATTTTCCGGATGCCCAGCGGATCGCATTGGTGAACATCGTAACGAAAGGATCGTTGTTGAATAATTCCCCGCTGTGTCCGATCAGGAAGTAGACATTCCGGGCTTTCATCCGGGGATTTACCCATACTACGGGATGGTCTCCCATTTTGATTTCAGATGCTGGTTCATAGCTGTTTTCATCTACTGAGGCTAATACCTGTACATTCGGGCGGGGATTTTTATCAAATGTATACCACTCATCGTCCGGAATTACGAATGTTTCCGGAACGCCCTGCATCACCGGATGATTTTTATCTTCCACATGTACGGTTCCGGAAACAGTCTCAGCAATATAGTTTTTGAAACGAATACCTCCCATAAAGTCAGAGAACCATTGCCACATCGGATAACCGTCAAATTCACCTAATAAGGTCGCATGGTGGAAGCCAATCCAACCCCCTTTTCCCTCTTCGATATATTGAATGAAGGCCGCTTCTGCTTCTTCCGGCCAGGTATAAGGAGGAAAATCTAACTGGATAAAAAGCTGATATTGAGATAAGAACTCTTCATTAATAGGTTGAGCCGTGTTGATCTCGGTAAATTCGAAATTCTCTTTTTCTGCTTGTTGAGCTAACCAATCCAGGGCCGCATCCGTAAAGCTACCATGTTGGCCACCTCGTTCAGTAAGGACCAGAACCTTGAGGGGTGTTGAACGGATTTGCTCTTTCACCACACGGGTGTTTGATTTGTTGGAACATCCTGTAACCAGGAGAGCAATACATCCCAGACAAAAAGTGATGAATCTGATCTTCATAATATATATCGTATTAAGTTTTTAATTCCCCTCCGGAAAACTACTCTGTACGCAAATCTTTTATCCTGAAAGGATTCCATGTGAATAACCGTGGGATGTAGATCCCACGGAAAAGCACGTCAGCTTCGTAGGAGGTGAACTCCTATCATACTATTGACCTCCTGCCGGGGCTCATCCCTGCTGACCTCTATAACCGTGGGATCTGCATCCCACGGTTATTCACAGGTGATCCCTCCGGAATTCAATCCGGTAGTACAAGATGTTCTCCCGGAGGGGAAATAAAGATACAATTTTTAGATAACCTATTTATCTCCAGCCTGGATTTTGTTCTAATGCTCCCATGGAGGCATCGATCTCTTTCTGGGCGATCGGGAAATAACGGAATTTTTCAGTCCAGCCTTTGGAGGAGAGAATTTCGTGTCCTTTGTCGAAACGCATGATGTCAAACCAGCGCTGCATTTCATCCATAAACTCTAATCCTCTTTCTTCAAATAGGATGTCCAGTGCCTGATCTTTGGTTTTATTGGTCAGGTCAATCCGGTTATCCTCGTTTTGGAAAGCCCGGTCTCTGATCTGGTTGAACCATCCCTGGGCTTCACTGTTAGCCTGTCCGTTGATACGTACCGTTAATTCCGTAGCCAGTAAAAGGACATCCGCATACCGGTAGAAACGGAAGGAGTTAGAATAATTGTTTAGCGGATCTATATCACCTGCATTTTCTTTTCTTGCGTGGTGTTTGTAATGTCCCAACCATTCAAAGTTTTCTTGGGTCGTCTGCACAATGAATGTATCAGCCGCCGCCAATTCTCCTTTCGCAGCCAGTTCCTGCACCTTTTTGATCTCTTCCCGGTAGTCGATGATTGTTCCTTCCCGGCGGGTATCGCCCTCTTTGAACATATTATAAATAGTCATAGGCATCGTATTTTGTCCATAACCTTCCGCCAGACCACCCTGTTCTGCACTGCGGGGATCCTGGATCGCACGACCACTCAGGGATCTCGCCAGAATATTCCCTTCTTTGGAGTTATCTCCGGCATAGGCCAGTTCATAAATAGACTCGGGACCGTACTCTCCCTCTTTTAAGAAGATCTTCTTATAATCCTTTACTAATGAGTAACGACCGCTGTTAATGATCTCTTTCATGTCGGCTAATACTTCCGGATATTTTGTTTCATCCCGATGGAACAGGGCGATCTTTGCTTTTAATACCCGGGCGGCATCTTTGGAGATCCGGCCTTTCTGTGTATTGCTTTTATCGGGTAGATAACGGATCACATCATCTGTCAGGTCACTCATCATAAAAGCGTAGATCTCATCCCGTGTGCCTTTTTTGACTGAATAGATCTCATTTGTTGCCAACGGACCGGTGATCAGCGGGAATTGTTCGTATCCCATGAACAGGTAGAAATAGAATAAGGCACGGTAAAAACGGGCTTCCGCATCGATACTCCGGATGAAACTTTCATCCAGGTCACTGCCGTTTACTTTTGAAATGAGGATATTGCTACTGGTTACTCCATTGTAGATACCATAATCCCATTCATTCCACCAGGCGGGTGAAGTGGTCGGATCGTAGGTGAAATTATCATATTTATATTTGTATACTCCTTCACCTAAACCACCACCGGTCTCAGATTCATCAGATAGGAGGGAGGCATAACTGTGCACCTCCATCAATCCGTTTTGTACATCATCCATGATAGCATATAATCCCATCATGACTTCTGCTTCTGTCTTATAAAATTCCTGTTCGGAAACCTGTGTTCTCGGATTTACTTCCAGAAAGTCTGTACAGGAAGTGGCCCCGATCAACAGGCATGCTACTAATAACTGAATTGTATTTTTCATAATTATTTATCTGTTTATTCGTTAAAAGGTAATGTTCGCACCAAACGTAAAGGTACGGGCCTGTGGATGGGTACCACCATCAAATCCGTTACGTGTTCCTACTTCCGGGTCAATACCGGTGTAATTGGTGATCGTGAAAAGGTTCTCTCCCTGTGCGAACAGGCGCAGGTTCTTGATAAAGGCTTTTCTCAGGATATGAGAGGGAAGCTGATAGCCCAGTTGCAGCACTTTCAGGCGGAGATAAGAGCCATCTTCCACAAACAGGTTGCTCACCCAGGTGGTATTGTTGTTCGGATCTCCTTCCACTACTCTTGGCATCCAGTTGGAAGTACCTTCCCCATGCCAGCGATTTAACCAGGTCTCATCCCAGTTTGCATAGGTAATATTTGCTCTGCGGTAGAATCTATACACGTCATTTCCATGCACTCCCTGGAAGAAAGCGTATAAATCAAATCCTTTCCATTCGGCACTCAGGGTAAAACCATAGGTCCAATCCGGATTCGGATCACCGATCATGGTCCGGTCTTCTCCGGTAATACCATCTTTACCATCCAGGTCTTTGTATCTGACATCCCCCGGTCGGGCATTCGGTTGTTTGGGAGTTCCGTCTGCTGTTACGTGTGCGTCCACTTCGGCCTGATTCTGGAAAATGCCATCATGTACATAGCCGTAGAAAAATCCATAGGGTTTACCTGTTTCCATCCAGGTTACAGTTCCACCTAAGCCACCACCCAGAATGTCAATACCAATCCGTTCATCACCGATATCAGTTACCGTGTTTTTAACATAAGACGCATTGGCCCCTACACGTAGATTTACCTGATCAATCTTAAAGCGATAACTGGCTTCTAATTCTACTCCTTCATTCTTAACAGAACCTTTATTTACCTTCATTGTTTTGAAGCCGGTATATTCAGGTAAAGCAACTTCCAGCAACATATCTTTTGTCTTTTTATGAAAGTAATCAGCAGTAAAGGTCAGCGCATTTCCTAAGAACCGTAAATCAATACCTATGTCGGTCTGTTCAGATGTTTCCCATTTCAGATCGCTGTTGACATATCCGGATGTTTTTGCTCCTGTCAATACCTGTCCGTCTACCACTGCATTATTACCCATAGACATCATACTGGTATAACCAAAGGCCCCAATATTCTCATTCCCATTCTGTCCCCAACTGGCACGTAATTTAATAAAGTCGATCCAGCCCGGCCGGTTGTCCATGAAGCCTTCCCGGGAAAGTACCCAACCGGCAGAGACGGAAGGAAAGACTGCATACTTATGGTTGGTACCGAAATTGGAAGAACCATCCCGTCTGACAACTGCTTCAAACAGGTATTTCTCGTCATAGTTGTAGTTCACACGACCAAAGACGGAAGCTAACCGATGGTCTTCTGCTTTTCCTTCTACCCGCTCCAATGTTCTGTCTCCAGCCGCAATATCAATATATCCTTTGTCAATATCGGCTACTAACAGGTCATAGTCGGTTCCTTTAAGATTGGATAGGTGATAAGAAGACATCGTGGTACCCCCTAATAAAGTAAGGTTATGTACTCCAAAAGATTTCGTATAGGTAACAATGTTTTCCCATTGCCAGAAACGAGCCTCGATCTTTTCATCCACAATAGAGGAAAGCGTATTTTTATTGGTGGTGTTCAGATCATATTCCGGAGTCACTCTTTTATCCGAAGTAAAGGTCCAGTCCATACCGGCTGTGGTTTTGAACTTTAATCCGGGAAGAACATCCACATCCAGGTTGAAGTTCCCACTGAACACCTGTGGTATCTTACGGGTGTTATTTCTTACCTGCATAGCGGCAAAAGGATTATTGATCTCGTTCATGTCAATAATATTGTAAGCCCTTCCGTTTTTATCTTTGATGTAATTCGGATAACTTAGCGCATATTGTTCCAGTACGGACGCATTATCCTGATAGATAGTCTCTGTAGGAGGCAACATATTCATAGAAGCAATTAATCCGCTTGCTTCGTTGTTATCGATCTCGCCACCTGTAAATTTGCTATGGGTGTAACTGATGATTGATCCAAAGGTCACCTTATTCAACCAGTTTCTGTCTTTAGCATCCATCAAAATCGTGGAATGGTTCAGACGGGCATTATATCTTTCATAATCAGAATAACCTTTGGCAAAAATTCCGCTCTGGTTCAGATACCCGAAAGAAAGGAAATAGGTACTGTTTTCGCTACCTCCACTAATCGATAATTTATGATTGGTGACAGGAGCATTTCTGTTGGTCAGCTCTTTCTGCCAGTCTGTGTTCACGGAAGAAGGAGTCGGGAAATAGGGATCTTTACCGGAATTAGCAGCCATCTCATTCATCAACATCTGATAGTTCTGACTGTCTAATAATTTCACATTCCGGGCCGGGTTCTGGAAGCCATAAGTGAATTCATAATTCAAGGTGGCTTTTGCTCCCTGGGTCCCTTTTTTAGTGGTGACTAACACGACCCCATTCGCACCGCGTGCACCGTAGATTGCCGCGGAAGCTGCATCTTTCAATATCTCGATGGATTCAATATCCGAAGGGTTCAGGTGATTGATCCCTTCGCTGTTGGGCATACCATCAATGATATATAACGGATTAGAGTTATTCACGGTACCTGTACCCCGGATCCGGATCTTGGAATCATCTCCCGGTTGTCCGGAATTAGAGGTGATCTGTACACCGGATACTTTTCCTTTCAGTGCATTTTGTACGTTGGTCGGATTTCCCATATCCAGATCTTCTCCGGTGACCCGGCTGACAGCAGAGGACATGACGCTTTTCTTTTGTACGCTATATCCGACTACTACCACATCGTCTAATAATAAGGAAGATTCCCGGAAACGGATGACGATGTTTTTTTCTTCTTTTGTCACCGGATATTCTACCGGGTCATAACCTACAAAAGCGAAAACAATGACATCTCCTACATTTCCCCTGATCTGGAAGTTTCCGTCTAAATCAGTAGTGGTTCCTACACTTTGCTGGTCTTTTATATACACGTTAGCACCGGGAAGTGTTTCCCCAAAGTGGTCATATACGGTTCCCCCCATAGTTACTCCACCTGGTTGGGCGAGTAGTTGGAAACAACCTATCATCACAAGAAAGGATGATAATATAAACTTCATGATTTTCATATTAAATAATAAGTTAGTTTAGTTGGTTTATTGAACTTTTTCTTAGCATCAGACTTCCTCTGTTTTCCGTAAACCATCCTGTGGAAAGTTATTTTTAAGGATAAAAAGATCCTTCCTTCAGTCCGGGACTGGAGGATAACGGATAGAAAATCAATAAAAATGAAAGACGGACCCGGATACTGTCTACGGGAATAATTGAGTCAGATAGCTTTTGCTATCAAGTGCTGATTTGAACCAGGATTATATGGGTTGGTTCAATTGGGTCAGACATGGATTCTTTTTCATAAGCATTTTAATTTAATTGTTACTATTCGATGAAATAACTCCGGATTATTTTTCTACAAGATTATCTTATTCTATGGAAAAGGGCGTTTAAATATGATCATTAAAAGTTTGTTTTCTAACAAATTTGAAACTCTGATAGATATCAAACTTTTCCGGTTAGGAAACAAACTTTTAATTCTTTGTTAATGAGCATGAAAAGGAGCTTTGAAGTCTTTCCGGAGAGTGATGGTTCCCGGGCCCGGAAAATCTTTGGGTACTTCCTGGGTCACCTGTCCGGTCGCTGCCCATTCAGCTCCCCGTAAAAGAGTTACCTGGAATCCGGTGCACTCCATGGAGTATCTTAATTCCGGGTCATTTCCGGCATGTCCCATCAAGGTCACAAATACTTTCCCTTTGCCATAGTTGACTGTCCATAACATAGGTTCATGTCTTCCGGACCCGGCTAAATGAGGATCGTCATAGGTGGTTGCCAGTATTTCCATATTTTTAGCCGGACCTCTCAGCTTGGCATAGAGTTCATCCTTGAAATGGTCCCATACCTCCGGAAGACCTTTTAGTATAGGATGGTCCGGGTTGCGGTGTGTAATGGTGAAAGGATGTTGAAGTGCATGATAGCCTGCCCATCCGGGAGTATAGTCATACACAAAACGATCTTTCTGCCAGTAGACATACGGACCCACTTTTTCATCCCGCTGGTTCCATGCTCCCAACCCGATCATTTCATTATACTCTTTCCAGTCATCCATTGGTACGACAGAAGAATGGACTACTACCACCCCGCCGCCACCGGATACATATTTCTCAAAATTTTTCCGGGTTTGCTCCACCCAGGTTTTACCTCCATAGTTGATCACCACCAGATCATATTTACTGAAATCCGGATTGAACAGGTTCATATCTCCATCCCAGTCAGGAGTCGTAATAATATCGACGGTGAACAACTCACTGTTTTCTAAGATCATCTTAATCGCGTCACTTCCTCCCTGCCACCAGTGACTTCCATCCTGTCCGGTGGCGATCATCGTTTTTATTTTTTTCTGAGCTGTTACGGAAGAAAAAGGATTTCCCATAAAAAGAATAGAGATCCCTATGGTTATGATGTGTTTTATTTTCATATTTTCAATTGAATTAAAGGATTTAACGGAGAGGAAAAGGATATGTTTGGAATGATATATGGAATCTGAAGGTTACTGTGTTTGTCGCATATCCTCTCCTTCCGTCTAATAAAGTCTAAAAAAGAGAATTATAATATTATTACCGGTTTAATGTCTCATACACTGTTTTTCGCAGTTCCCCTGCTGCATTGTCCCCATCATAATCCCAATACATTCCTCCTAAAAGGCCACGTTCAAGGATATATTCACATTTTATTGCTAAGGAGCGGGGATTGTCATAGGTACAGACCAGCTCACCTGCTGTATCTGTCAGGTAAGGGACCTTTGCTACGTTATCCCAGTGTTCCTGGTATCCGTCAAGCTGTTCGATCTTTTTATAATCGATAAAGCCCGGGAGAGATTTGTTTCCTCTGCCGTAGAACGGCATTCCCAATACTAATTTGTGAAGAGGAACCCCTGCTGATAAATGAGCCTCTACTGCTTCCTCCGAAGTTCTTTTTCCGGCATGTGCTGACCGGTAGAGGGCAGAGTGATGGGTCGGAGGGGTAGACATGTCATATGCCATGATGTTTATAAAATCCATATATGGATCAATCGCCCGGAAATCGATGAAACCGGCACTCGCGGCTGAGGCAAGGGTTAGCAATTTGTTGTCCCCGATAGCTTCCCGTATGTCTTTCATCAATAAGGTGAAGTTCTCCGTGTCTTCCGGTGAAGAGGATATCTGCGCGGCAGAACTGGTTGGATATTCCCAGTCGATATCAATCCCATCCAGGTGGAATTGTTCAACGATTCGCCGGCAATCGGCAGCAAAGCTATTCCTGTTTTTAGTATCCGCGGCCATCTCACTGAACCGGCCACTTCCCCAGCCACCGATCGAAAGAAGGATCTTTAATTCCGGGTTGCTTTTTTTGAGCAATACGATCTCTTTCAGCCTCTCCTCATTATCAATCCGTACGCCATCAAACGAATCGTTCACATGTCCAAAGGCATAGTTGATATGTGTCATGTAGATTGGATCAGGCATCGTACTGCTCCAGGAGGTAACATAGGCGACAATTATTTTTCTGTGATTGTCCGGTGGTTGCTCTTCGCCCGTGGTTTTGCCAGTGGAACAGCTAATATGCAGACAAGAGAGGAGTATAAAAAGAATTTTTAGTAGTTTCATGTGGTCTGTTCTTATTTGTTCTTAAACTCTTTATTTTGCCATTCGATCCGGTCATAGACCCAGGTAACCGAAAGTTTATTCCCGAATTCATCGGTAGAGAATTTTCCATCCTGAAAATAGGTGCGGTACAATTCGTATTTCCCATCCTGGTTCCGGTCTTCCAGTCGTAGATCCCTTTCCGTTGAGATCGTGATATCCGAAATGTATTTCACCTCTTTGGAATAATGATCTATAATTACATAGTAGTTTTTGAAGAGGTCAAAATAGGGATAATGACCATTATGAGCACTAAACAGGATCACCTCTTCCAATGCCGGGCTGTCATCCATTTGAACCAATTGAGAAGCGTGCGGCCCAAATCCCGGTTTCTGAACCTCCGGTGGATATCTGTCCCATGTTTTTGCCGGAGATACTGTATATTGACACCATCCCTGCAATGAAAAACTGAGGAGTATAACTAAGAAAAAAATCTTTTTCATATGATTGCTGTTTTTAAGGGATGAAAAGCCAGGAAATCAAAGGAGTGAAGCAGTGATGCCCCTTTGATCCCTGGCTACACTTTTCAAGCTTCAGCGGTTTGCTTCACTCTGGATCCCACTAATGCATAATATAACATAAATAATTCACCAAAGATAACGATCCCCCAGGACCATCTCCATCCGCCTAACAGGTCGGCGATCACTCCCTGCAAAAGAGGGAGAATCGCACCTCCGACCACTCCGATCATAAAAACGCCGGCAGCAATAGAGGTATATTTCCCTAATTGATTGACGGAAAGCGTAAAGATCGCACCCCACATGATCGAGTGGAACAGACCTACTGCGGTTAATAACCAGGGATTGTTAAACAGAATGGCCAACAGGGTAAGCAAGGTGGCAGATACGGTCGTAACCATTAACTGAACACGGGGAGAGATCCTGCTCAGTGAACTCCCTACTAACCGTCCGATCAGCATACCACCCCAATAGAGGGTAGCCATCAGGGCTGGTATCGCAAAATTGATTCCAAACAGCGAAAGGGAGTCGTTGCCTAAAAAAGAAAAGGCTCCGTGCAGGTTCTCCTGCTCAATCGCATATAGATTAATATTCGCACCAATGCAAACTTCCACACCTACATAGAAGAAGATGGCGATCACTCCTAATTTCAGATGGCTGAATGACCATATACTTTTCTCTAACTTTTCTCCGGCTTCCGCTTTCGTCCCCTGGATATCCGGCAGAGACAGACGGAAAAGGATCATAACGATCAGGGAAATGATAACCATCAGGGAGAAAAAGGGAATCATGAGCTGGCTGACCTGGACCTCTTCCATGGCCAATCCCCCGAATACGATACCTGTCACGAAGAAGGGAGCAATGGTTGTTCCTATCGAATTTGCTGAGCCACCGATGGCTAAGCGTTGTACGGGCTGAGTCCCTTTTACATAGCATGCGGTCAGATAGGGGTTGATCACTACCTGGAGAATAGTGGCGGATGCTCCTACCACAAAAGAACCTAATAAAAAGATGAAGAAGCCTATCGGTACAATATTACTTCCTATATGCAGATTGGCGTCCGGAAACCGAACCGTGAACAGGGAAGAGAGAAAAAACAATCCCAGTCCGGCAATCATAATAAATAGAGAACGGATCAATGTACCTTTGTATCCGTATGTAGTAGTCCATGCCGAACCGATTCCTCCGGTGAGCGGGTAGGCTAAGAACCAGGAGAAAGTAATAAGGGTGGCGAATGTATTTTCAGGTCGCCGACCCCTTCTAAGAAGGCCTCTTTTAAAGGACCCTGGAACTGCGTATTCGCAGTCGTCAGAAATCCTACAATAAAAAAAGGAATACCATGGTCAGAAAAGGACCTAAGTAACTGATCTGTTTTTCCTGTTGTGTCATATGTGTTTGGTATTAGATAGCAGGTGAATGATTCAGACAATATGTTTGGCAGCATCCGCATCTAAAAGGAACTCACAGTTCGGATGTAACTGAAGTACAGAAGCCGGTATATCTGTTGTGACCGGACCTAAAAGCATCTGTTTTACAATCTCTGCTTTGTGTGATCCTTTGGCGATCAGAACGATCTTGCGGGAATGCATAATATTCTTGATCCCTAATGTGAGACCTCCCAGTTCATGTTCCGGTGGCGTATTTGTTTCCTCCCGGACTCTTTTTTCAAAATCCGGATCCATCGGAGAGACCCAGGTTTCACTTTCAAAAGGAGTTCCCGGTTGATTGATACCGATATGTCCGTTTGTTCCCAACCCTAACATCTGGAGGTCAATCCCTCCCCGGTCTTCTAAGGCCTGCTGGAAAAGGGCGGCTTCTCTTGCGAAATCATCTGACATGGTCGGAGGCATGATAAAGTTTTCCTCCCTGATCCCTAACGGACCTGCGATCTGATCTTTGATCATAGTATAGCAGGCTCCTTTATATTCACGGGATAAATTAGTTAATTCATCCACATTGAATAAGGTAATATCAGAAACATCGAAAGGATATTGGCGATAAATATCACTTACGATCGCATGCATATTTTTAGTAGTTTGTCCGGTAGACAGTCCAATCACTGCTTTGGGGTTGGTTAACATGGCTGTAATAATGCGCCAGGCAGCCATTCTGTCAAATTCTTCTTCGTTCTTTGCAATGGTGATGTTTAGTTTCATAATTATTTTTTTGTAGGTAGTAGATAGTCGTTGACAGGGACTTACTTGGCCCGTTTTGTTTTCCACTAACTACCTGTTTATAATTTAATGTTCTCTCATGGCTACTGCTCCGGCACCAATCAGTCCGATAAAATCCGGGTTTAATTTAGTCAGTACCACTCCATTCTTTACGAAACGGATGGTTGTCGGATTCAGCTTTTCTAATACTTTCGTGTGGATATATCCATCGGAAACAATTCCACCTCCTAAAACAACGGTGTCCGGATCACTGACCCGGACTAAGTTCATGATCAGGTTTGCTAAAGCCTGGGAGGCATTTTCCACTAATTGAATACATAAAGGATCTCCTTTCTGGCTGAGGGCGAAGACCTCTTTCACATCGACCCGGTCACCCAGATCTTCCGGTATGTGAAGTTGTGTGGGATATTGATCTTTTAACAACCGGGCGGAACGGTCAAAGCCAATACCGGAGGCGATGAGTTCCACACAATCCATGCGGCCACATCCACATTGTACCCCTACATTGACTCCTACCTGCGTATGGCCTACCTCACCGGCATTGAAATGGCTCCCTCTGATTTGTTTGCCGTTCACAACAAATCCGGCTGCAATTCCGGTTCCTACATTGATATAAATAAAGTTTTCCGATATCTGTCCGAAGCCAAACAATTTAGCGGCCCGGGTAGCACTTTTAACGTCATTGTCAATATAGCAGGGCATATCATACCGTTCAGATAATTCTTTCGCCAGGTGTAGGGGATTGGTCCGTTTCGGATCAATCTGCAGCCAGATCCCTTGTTTCGGGTCTACCCGTCCCAGTAGCCCAACTCCTAAAGCTTTGGGTTTTTTATCTACCCATCCGACTGTCGCGATATAATCATCTAACGATTTTTTATATACTCCAAAGCGGCCGGTTGGTTAAAATATCCTGTATCATATTTTTGTATTTCAGAATATTTCCGTGTTTGTCCATTTCTCCTATCAGAAGTTTGGTACCTCCTAAATCAAGAGCTAAATATGTTTCCATACGTTGTGATTAGATTTTCATGTTTATTCAGGTTACAAGATTAACGAGGATCCTTTAATTTGTGGTTTGTTTACTCTCAAAAAAGGTTTGTTATCTCTCAAACCTAAAGAAATAGTAGGATTTAAACATCTTCCTGAGAGATTTTAAACCTGTGTTAGCTGGAAGACTTTCTTATAGAGACGAATAGTATTTAATTCCCCTCTCAGAGGGGAGAGACAGGCAGAACATGGATCAATTAAAAATTTTCCGGTTACGCCTGGCTATAGATCTCTTCCTATTACAAAGTAAGCCCGTTCTAACGGGTGCTTATCCTTATCCCTATAGGAAACTAAACTTTTACTGCGGACTGCTTAGGTTGAACATCAGGATGTATAAGGTTATACATCCGGGAGTTTAAGGTTGTACATCCTGATGTTTAACCTTGAACCCGCTGATGTTCAACCTAAGCAGTCCGCAGTAAAGGAATAAGATGTCCCGGGTTTTCAGCTTGGTAGTGATGAGGAACTCTGTTAAAAGCGTAAGGAGCCGGATTCAGGAATCGCTTGTCTTCAATTCATCAATCTTGCTTGGACTGACTCCGAACTGCTTTTTGAAGCTTGTGCTAAAGTATTTGGCATCGGAAAAACCAACCATAAGCGCTACGTCCGAAATACTGTGTTTTTTGCTTTTTAATAGCTCTTTCGCTTTTTTCAGGCGGATGATCCGGATAAAATCATTGGGCCCCTGGTCTGTCAGACTCTTGATCTTATTGTAAACAGAGGTACGACTCATCCCTAACGAGCGGCAGAAATCATTAATAGAGAACTCCGGATTAGAAAGTTCCTTTTCGATTACCTGAATGGCTTTGTCCAGAAATTCTTTATCGAGGGAATTGGTATAGTCTGTTTCCTGGGGATTGAATTCTTCGGATAACATCCATTGGCTTTGTTTTTTCCTGTTGACTAATATGTTCCTGATCCTTGCTTTCAGAACCGCTGTGTCAAACGGTTTGGTAATGTAGTCATCTGCTCCGCTTTCCAGTCCCTGGATGATATTTTCTTTTTCACTCAGGGCGGTTAACAGGATGACTGATATGTGGCTGGTCTCCATGGATGTTTTTATGATATGGCACATTTCGTCTCCCCGCATTCCTGGCATGATAATATCAGAAATGATAATATCCGGATTAACAGACTCTAACAGGGTGAGTGCCTGAGCCGCATTTTCAGCAGGAACGATCTTGTATTCCTGCTGTAAGGTTTCAGTCAGATATTCCCGTAGTTCACGGTTATCTTCCACGATCAGTACCGTCTCTTCCGGTTGGAGTGTATCGGCTTTCTGTGGGCTGTTTTCTATGGCTGTGTCCCGGGATACCGTTTCCTCATAAGGGAATACCGGAAACGTGAGCCGGAAGCAGGAACCTACATTTTCCGTACTGGTAAAGGTGATCTCGCCCTGGTGGATCTCTACCAGTTTCCGGGTCAGCAATAAACCGATACCGGAACCCGTCTCTTGCGAGTGTATGGCATTTTCCGCGCGGTAGAATTGCCGGAACATATTTTTCTGGTCTGCTACCGGGATACCAATTCCGGTATCTTTTATTTCCACAGACCATCTATCCGGCGTGTGTCGTAGTTTAATCGTGATCGTTCCTTCCTGGGTATATTTTACGGCATTGGATAGGATATTATTGATGATCTTATCCATTTTTTCCACATCTATCCCTACGGTTAACTCTTCAAAATCCGCCTGTAGGTTCATCCGGATGTTCTTCCGGATCGCTGTTATATTAAAGGTATTTAGTTTTTCCTGCATATATCCGTATAACTCCTGGCCGGAAATAGTCAGGCTATTATTCCCCAGTTCGGTTTTCTGGAAGTCTAATAATTCAGTGACCATCGTAAATAACTTTTCCGTATTAGCCATGGCAAGTGCCAGGAACTTTCTTCCGGATTCCGAGAGATGTTCTGTGGATTCCATTTCACTTAACGGAGCTTTGATCAGGCTGATCGGAGTCCGTATATTATGGGCTATCTCAACAAACGTATTGATCTTTTCCTGATTCTTCTTTTCTCTGTTTTTATGCCGGATATAGTGAAGGATCAACAACGTGATCAAAGAGAGCAGGCAGGTATAGGCAAAATAGGCCCATCCGGATTTCCAGAAAGGTTTACCAATCCGGATCTGTAAGGATTTTTCATCATAGTTCTCCTGTGAATAGGGGTTCAGTGCTCTGACTTTTAAGGTATATTTTCCTGGTTTCAGATTGGTGTAGCTGACAGTTCGTTCCTGGCTGACAGGATGCCACTCCTTATCAAATCCCTCCAGTTTAGAGGTATATTCTATTTGCCAGGCATAGGAAAACTGGATAGAGGAAAAGGCCAGGGAGAAAGAGTTCTGGTTGTAGGAGAGATCAATCGCTGACGTTTCATTGATTGCTTTTTTCAAAGGGGAATTTTCTCCGGTAGTCAATGGTTTGTGGAACAGGCTCAGGTCCGTAAAGATCAACCGGGGATTGTCCTGCATGTCTATGTCAAAAGCCGGATCAAACTCCATGACACCATCGGCAGTCCCTACTATAAAGAGGCCGTTCTTCTTTTTACAGGAGGCGTTTGGATTGAAATTACCACTTTCAATCCCTAACATGGGATTCATATTGGAGATCTCTCCGGTAGCCATATGAAGACGGTAGAGATTTTTATCCGTACTGAACCATAGATCCCCCGCGTTGTCCAGCATCATTTGTTGGATGGAGCGGGAAATAAATTCCTTATGAAAGGTGACGTACCGGGATATACCGGTCTCCGGATTGAAATGGACCAGTCCTTTACCGTCGGTAGCTAAGAACAGATCCCGGGGCGATGTTTGCAGGAGGCTGCGCACGGCACAACCCAGCGTTTCTCCTTCCACTTCTTTGTACCATTGTACTTGCGAACTAAGGAGATCTATGGTCGCTAACCCGTCACAGGTTGCCAGGAATAGTTCATGCTCTTTTCCTGGTAACATATCTCCGATACAATCTACCGGATAATAGGTGTAGCTGTCTTTTTCCGGATGATAGGCTGTTAATTCTCCTTCAATCCCTCCAAAATAAATGGATTCATCCTGCTGGTAAATCGCATATATATAATCGGTTGGTAAGCCTTTCTCTGTATGTTCCTCTTTCCGGGGAATGGGTTGGACAGTTCGCTTCTGTTTATCTATTTTCCATCCTCCGGTTCCGAAACCACCGGCCCATATATTTTTCCGGTTATCTTCACAAAGGGCTAATATCACCGGTGTTTGTCCAGCCTCATCCGGCTGGTTTTCCAGAAAGTGATGCCACCTGTTTTCCCGGATAAGATGCAAACTGATCCCATTGTTTGTCCCATACCAGATATCACCGTCCGAATCTTCCAGTATGACATTGACATGGTCAGAGATCAGTGATTGATTATTCCCGTTCTCATTTCTTTTCCATAGAATATCGGGTGTGTGTGGATCCAGTACACTGACTCCATTGGTAGAAGTGCTGATCCATAAACAGTTCCGTTCATCTATGAGGATATCGGAGACTGTGTTTCCATAGATCCCGTTATTTCCTCCGTCATGCGTGGAGTAGCGTTTGAGTAATTGATGGTTGGAAGCATCTAAACTGTAGACACCGGATCCATCTGTGCCGATAAGGATCTGGTTATCCGGGGAGGCTTTAATGGTTCGTACCGGAAGGGGAGGGATCAACTGGCTGAGTGACCGTGTCTTTCCGGAACGTGTGTCGAATGTAAATACACTGTTGGAAAAGGTTCCTATATATAATGTATGGTTCAATAAATACATAGATTCTACTTTGACCGGAAGAGGAAGAGGGATCTCTTTCTGTATGATTTGTCCATCCGGTTTTTCCGGGAGGGTGAGTTGGAAAACTTTCTGATAAGTCCCTGCATAGTAGGTCCGTTCATCCTCCTGGATAATTCGGCTTACGATTTCATCTGTGAAATGATAGATCGGGTTTAATTGCCGGTTCTCCGGATCAAAGGTATATAGTCCGGAGGAGATTGCTAACCATAAAGTATTAGTATGATCAAAATAGATCTGGTTTAGTTGAGGTTCTGTGTCCTGAAAATATTCACTCAAGTCAATCGTTAAGAGAAACTCATCCTTCTCTTTTGAGTAGGAATATATTTTTCCGTTCCGCAGGGAGACCCAAAGATCCTGTTGGGCATCGCAGGTCATCATACTGAAAGGGAGCACATTTTCTTTCACCTCTTTCGTTTCGGACAGGGGATAGTGTCTGATCTCTGTTCCATCAAAACGATCTATTCCCATGGAGGTGAAAAACCATACGAAGCCTGTTGCGTCTTTCTCTACCTGGTAGACACGACGACTGCTCAGTCCGTTATCTGTATAGATATGTCTGAAGGATTCCGCGTGATTCAGGAGTGTGAAAAAGCATAGGAGCATGATACTTCCTGCTCTTCTGAAAAATGTTATCATGGCAAAGGTTATTTTTTCAAGATAGAGTTTCTTTCACACAAACTTATATAAAAAAATGAGATGGAACATAGAAGGAACTGGTTTAACATCCTGAAGGATAGAAGAACAGATTTTGGTTAAAAAGAAAAACAGAAAATAGATGGATTGTTAATAGGGGTTTTGGGGTACCGGTATGGTCGGAGGTTACAACAAATATGTGGTGACGAGAGATATAGAAGAACTTCTCTATCCATCCAATTAAAAAAATATCCCTACATTTGAGCAGATTAATTGTTAAGAATGTATGAACGGTATACCAGACTATAAGGACCTTGTTTTCAGGGACACTTCGTTTGCTGATTTGATGAATAAGCGCATCTTTAACGTATTGCTGATTGCAACGAAATATGATGCTTTTATGTTGGAAGATGACGGACGGGTGGATGAACAGATATTTAACGAATATACGGCACTAAGCCTCCGGTATCCACCCCGTTTCACGCAGGTGACCACGAAAGAGGAGGCGTTAGCTGAATTGAGAGACCGGAACTTTGAACTGATCATCTGTATGCCTAATATGGATGACCGGGATATTTTTGCGGCTGCCAAAGAGATCAAGGTGCACTATCCATCTATTCCGATCGTGGTACTTACCCCTTTTTCGAAGGAGGTGACCAAGCGGGTGGCAGATGAGGATCTGAGTGCCATTGATTATATTTTCAGTTGGTTAGGGAATGCGGAGTTGTTGCTGGCTATTATCAAACTGATCGAAGATAAGATGAATGCTCCGGATGATACGGAGAGTGTGGGCGTTCAGATTATCTTATTAGTGGAGGACTCGATCCGGTTTTATTCTTCTGCCTTACCCCATCTGTATAAGTTTGTACTGGAGCAAAGCCAAGAGTTTTCCAAAGAGGCTTTGAATGATCATCAGCGAACTTTGCGTATGAGGGGCCGGCCTAAAATCAAACTGGCCCGGAATTATGAAGAGGCAGTCCGTATCTTTGACCAATACCGGGATCATATGTTAGGGATCATCTCAGATATGAGTTTTATGCGGGATGGTAAAAAAGACCCGTATGCCGGATATAAATTTGGCCAGTATGTCCGGAAAACCGGATTGATCATTCCTTTTATCCTGGAGTCTTCGGAAAGTTCCAATGAGATATATGCAAGGGAATTACATGCTTCTTTCATTGATAAAAATTCCAAGAGTTATCCCCAGGATCTGAAAAAGAAGATCATGCAGCGGTTTGGTTTCGGGGATTTTGTGATCCTGAACCCTCGTACCAAAGAGGAGATTATGCGGATTAAAGACCTCAAGGATCTTCAGAAGAAGGTTTTCCAGATACCGGATGAGTCGCTTGTCTATCACCTTTCCCGGAATCATTTTTCCCGTTTCTTTTATTCACGTGCCATGTTTCCGCCCGCCGAGGTGTTGAAGAATGTGGATGTGAGTGATTACAAGGATATGGATGAGGCCCGGAAGCTGATCTTTGACCTGATCGTACAGTACCGGCGGATGAAGAATACTGGAGTCGTAGCTATATACCAGAAAGAGCGGTTCGATGAATACAGTAATTTTGCCCGTATCGGAAATGGTTCGTTAGGAGGGAAAGGCAGAGGTCTGGCCTTTATCGGCGCGATGATCAAACGGCATCCGGAACTGGAACTGGATAACTTTAATGTTACGATTCCTAAAACGGTTGTGATCTGTACGGACATCTTTGATGAATTTATGGAGACAAATGAACTTTATTCGGTTGCCCTGAATGATATTGATGATGCTACGATCCTCCGTTATTTCCTGCATGCCAGTCTTCCTTCCTCCCTGATCGAAGACCTGATGGCTTTCTTTGATGTGGTGAAAGGGCCGCTGGCTGTCCGTTCTTCCAGTCTGCTGGAGGATTCCCACTATCAGTCATTCGCGGGTATTTATTCCACTTATATGGTCCCTAAAAAGGATGATAAATACGAGATGCTCCGGATGGTGAGCGATGCGATCAAAGCCGTCTATGCTTCTGTGTTTTACCGGGATAGTAAGGCTTATATGACGGCCACATCCAATGTGATCGATCAGGAAAAAATGGCGATTGTGCTACAGGAGGTAGTGGGATCTGCTTATAGTAATCATTATTATCCGACGCTTTCCGGAGTCGCCCGCTCTTTGAATTTCTATCCGATCGGAAATGAAACAGCGGAGGATGGGATTGCTAATATTGCTTTAGGGTTGGGTAAATATATTGTAGATGGAGGACAAACACTCCGTTTTTCTCCCCGGCATCCGCATAATATTTTACAAATGAGTTCCATGGAGTTTGCTTTGCGGGAAACTCAGACCCGTTTCTGTGCCCTGGATCTGGATCATATGACAGAGCAATTTTCTGTGGATGACTCTTTTAATCTATTGAAATTGAATCTCAAAGACGCGGATGCGGATGGTTCACTGAAATATATCGTCTCTACATTTGATCCCTATGACCAGATCATCCGGGATGGATACTATCCGGGAGGTCGAAAGATCCTTTCTTTTGTCAATATTTTGCAACATGATGTTTTTCCGCTGGCTGAGACACTGGATAAGGTGTTAGAGATCGGACAAAGTGAGATGGCCCGTCCGGTGGAATTGGAATTTGCCATGAACATCCATCGGGATAATTCCCAATCAGCGACTTTCTATTTATTGCAAATCCGTCCGATCGTGGATAATAAAGAGGTGATGGATGAAGATCTGACAGGAATTGATAAGCAGGAGAGTATATTATATTCGGAAAGTGTACTTGGACATGGGATCATTCCGAATGTGCAGGATATTGTATATATAAAAACAGAAGCGTTCAACTCTTCCAACAATCAGTTGATCGCTTATGAAATAGAGAAACTGAACCGTCAGTTCACAGAAAAGGGAACCGGATATGTTTTGGTGGGTCCGGGACGATGGGGGAGTAGTGATACCTGGTTAGGTATTCCGGTGAAATGGCCTCACATCAGTAATGCCCGTGTGATTGTGGAATGTGGGCTGGAGAACTACCGGATAGATCCCAGCCAGGGTACCCATTTCTTTCAGAATCTTACCTCTTTCGGAGTAGGTTATTTTACAATTAATCCTTTTAAGGGAGATGGCTGGTTTGATGAAACTTACCTGAATAGCCTGCCCGCTGAGCTGGATACTAATTTTTTACGTCATGTCCATTTCGACAAACCCATCGTGATGAAAATGGATGGCAAAAAAAGTCTGGGGGTCGTCCTGAAACCCGGAGAATAAGTGTTTTTATAGGACGTAGAACAAGAAGAGGAACACAGATAAGAATTAATTAAAACCTTACCAGTTCCCCGCGCAGGCGGGGACCGCATGAGAACCGGCCGTTTCAACTATTTAGTAGTAGGAGAACCGTTCCTTTCTCTGCGATCCCCGCCTGCGCGGGGAACAAGGGGAGGGCTTTTAACTTATTTCTTGATAAAGTCATCCGGGTAGGTAACGCGTTGGACAATCTCGTTGTCTTTCAGGTGGATCCAGGTTTTGAAACCTCTTTCACCTTCGGTTAATTTGAAGACCCGGGCACCGTTTGGCAGGTTGTTATAGACTGTATTTCCTCCGCTGTATCTGCCATAGCCTAACAGGATCCCTTTCCAGTTTACTACATAGTCGCAGTCATGATCATGGCCGACAAACATGCCCATGATATCTCCCCTCTCTTTCATCGCTGCGAACATGCCGGTGTTTAGCTGGGGAGCACAGGCTTTCTCTTTCCGTGTACCGATCAGGATCGCTTTTTCATCTGCGGCTGCCTGATTGTATTCCGGTAGTGGAATGTGAAAGAAGGCTAACGAGGGAAGTGGGGTTCCACCATTTGCCTGCGTGAAACGCATACTATTCTCCCGGTACCATTGGATCTGGTCAAATTTTATATAATCGTATCCGTCTACCCCTTCGATAGAAGAGTAGGCATGTGAATCCAGGCAATAAAGGATGGCTGCCTCTTTCTTTCCGTTTGCGGATTTTACCGGTAAGATGTAGTTGCCGGTTCCGGAAATACCGGGAACTGTGGAGCTCACATTTCCTGGAATAGTCTGTACCAGTTCTAATAATTGTGTACGGGACAGATCGTGTTCATCGTCGTGATTCCCGAAAGTTACTCCGAAGGGTATATTCCGTTTGGCAACCAGATTTAAGACTGTTTCCATTCCTTCCTTTGCCGGTTCGGCGAATACAATATCTCCGGTAAATATCACCAGGTCCGGTTTTTCATGATCCAGTACTTCGCTGATCCTTTCCAGAGAAATATTTGAACGGGGATCCTGGTAGATAAAATGTACGTCCGTAAACTGCACGATTTTAAATGTTCCGTCTTTATTGAATCTTAGTTCGGGCTGTTGTGACAGTGTGATCTGCAGACAGGCGAATAAACATACTAAACTGATAAGAATGCGTTTCATGGTTGTGTTTTTATGAGGTATATTTAGATAAAGTTATTATTCTTTTTTAGCCACTCTTCGGCTTTTGCCAGCGTGTCCGGTTTTCCAATATCGATCAGATCCAGATTTTCCACCGGATATGCCTGGATATTGGTTTTTGCACAGACAGAAAGGTAAAAGTTGATAATGGAAAATTTTCCTGTCCATTCTTCCATCCATTCAAAAATGGCAGGGGAGATCACATGGATCCCTCCGAAAGCATATTCGTTATATTGCTCCGGGTCGAAATTAGGGTAATAGGACTTTACTTCTCCGGTGTCATGGTTACGCCATCCGCATAAACGCCGTTCTTGATTAAAAAGCAGGTAACGGGATGTCTGTCGCTCGCTCACCAGCAGCGTGGTCAGGGGATTCGTTTCCTGATGACGCTCGTACATAGCCCTGAGATCGACATTCGAAAGGATGTCCACATTGTGAACCAGGAAAGGTTCATTCCCTTCCAACAGTTTAGCTGCATTTTTAATGCCGCCTCCGGTGTCTAACAGATAGTTCCGTTCATCAGAGAGGTGGATATTCATTCCAAAATTCTCTTTTGCCTGAAGAAACTCAATAATCTGTTCTCCGAAATGGTGGATATTAATAATAATCTCATTAAAACCGGCTTGTTTTAATTTGAGAAGGATATGCTCCAGCATAGGAGTTCCATTTACAGGTATCAGTGCTTTCGGGGTATTATCGGTAAGCGGCTTGAGCCTGGTTCCTACTCCGGCCGCGAAAATCATTGCTTTCATATGGTTGGTTCAAAAATTTCTTCAATATTTTGTTCTCTGTGTATCAAATGTACTTTCACTCCAAACTTACTGTGCAGGTGTTCTGCTAAATGTTGAGCTGAGTAGACTGAGCGATGTCTCCCTCCGGTACAACCGAAACAGACCATCAGATTACTGAAACCTCTGTCCATATAGCGTTTGACTGAGTTTTCAACCATATGATAGGCCTGCTCCAGAAATTGGGTGATCTCTCCATCTTCTTCTAAAAAGTGAATGACAGGTTCGTCTAATCCGGTAAAATGGTTATAGCGTTCATATTTACCCGGATTGTTAATGGCCCGGCAATCAAATACAAATCCTCCCCCGTTTCCGGTCGGGTCGTTTGGTATCCCTTTTTTATAAGCAAAACTGATGACCTTCACTTCCAGCATTCTCTTTTTCAGGTCATCTGAGAATTGCTTCAAACCCGTTAATTCTCTTAGGACTGAACAGAGATAAGGGTATTCAGCATAATCGTCCTTTAATAATTGGCGCAGATTATCTATGGCAAAAGGAACACTCTGTATGAAATGGGGCTTTTTTCGAAATAGCCCCGGAAACCATATGCGCCGAGTACCTGTAAGGTGCGGAACAGCACAAAATGGCGTAACTGGCTTAGAAAATAGGATTCATCCACAGGAATATATTTTTTGAGTGCCTGTATATAATCAGCTAAAAGTTCATTCCTGAGATCTTCCGGGTATTTCGCTTTTGCCTGCCATAGAAAGGAGGCTACATCATAATAGACAGGTCCTTTTCTTCCCCCCCCTGGAAATCGATGAACCAGGGTTCTCGGTCTTTGATCATGACATTTCTTGACTGGAAATCCCGGTAAAGAAAAGTGGCGGATGAATTGCGTAGCAACACATCACTCATTTTCTGAAAGTCATCTTCCAGCCTGTCTTCCTGAAATTCCATACCGGTAGCTTTCAGGAAACAGTATTTAAAGTAATTGAGATCCCAGAGAATAGAGCGTTGATTAAACTCTTCCTGGGGATAACATTTAGTAAAGTCAAAACCGTCCGCTCCTGCAAACTGGATAGCGGGAAGGAGTGTAATTGTTTTTTTCAACAGTTCCCGCTCCTGTTCGTCAAAAACAGAGCTGGTACGCCCTTTTTCAATCGCATTAAAGAGGAGTGTATCGCCCAGGTCTTCCTGCAAATAAAAGGAATGATCTTCTGAGGAGCAGTATACTTCAGGAACAGGTAACCCTTTTTTTCTGAAATGTTCAGCCATATATAAAAAGCTCTGTTTTCTTCTATGGAGGTGCCACTGACACCGATTAGGTTTTTATTACCGGTCAAACGAAAATAACGCCGGTTAGAACCCGAGGAAGGGAGCTCTTCTATGGTTTCTGCCGGGGAACCGGTATAAAATTGATAGAGTTTATTAAGTTCTTCTGTGATCATGTGTATAATGTCCTGCGGATTTGTGCAGCTAAGGTAAGATTTAATTGACAATTGTCAAAGATTGTTCTTTGATAGACTACTAACAAATGATAATTAAGTAAAAGGTTTTGATAAGTAATAGAAGCAGAAGAGAACATAAAAAGAAAATTTTCAGGTACGGTGAAGATTTTTTGGACAATGAAAGTTCTATCCCTGAAATTTTTCCCTTATGCTCTCATCTATATACACACAATCTTGAAATATTATTAGAGTGCTAATGCCGTGTCTCCGGAAGTATATCTTTTTTGTGACCGCTCTGTACTTCTGTATTGATTGATCAGTTCATAAAAAAGTGTTTCACAATCTTCCAGGCTTATACCTTGTTCCGGTTGGCTCCAATACCATGGAGTCGGGTTTTCCTGTTTGTTTTTGTCGGTGATCATATGCTCGTATTCTATGTTGTTTGTTCATAAGACAAGCTGCTTTTAAAATACCCCTATCCGGAAAGAAATTTTTTCTGATTATTTTTTATTATAGTTCCGGCCCGGTTTTTTAACGGCTCTCCCCCGGATCTATTGTGTAAAGGGATCCATTACATGGGTATGTAAAAAAAGAAGGTGACTAAAAAGCCACCTTCTTTTAAAATGATCATTAATATCTTAGAGAATAATTATCGGATATTCTTTTCGGAAAATTAAAGTACGCCCTGAGCCATCATGGCTTTCGCTACTTTCATGAAGCCTGCGATGTTCGCGCCTTTTACGTAGTTGATTGTACCGTCCGCTTCTTTTCCATATTTTTCACATTGTTCGTGAATCGATTTCATGATGCTTTTCAGTTTCTCATCTACCTCTTCCTGGCTCCAGCTTAATTTGATGGCATTCTGAGTCATTTCCAGACCTGATACGGAAACACCCCCTGCATTGGCTGCTTTACCGGGTGCATACAGGATCTTTGCTTTCTGGAACTCTTCGATTGCTTCCGGAGTAGAAGGCATGTTTGCTCCTTCCGAAACAGCGATACAACCGTTTGCTAACAATGTTCTTGCATCATCACCATTTAACTCGTTCTGAGTAGCACTTGGTAACGCGATATCACATTTTTCAGCCCATGGACGGCCTCCTTCTACATATTTGCAATTATATTTGTCTGCATATTCTTTGATACGGCCACGGTACAGGTTTTTCAGTTCCATGATGTATTCCAGTTTTTCACTGTCAATACCTTCCGGATCATAAATATAACCGTTAGAGTCAGACATAGTCACCACTTTAGCACCTAAGCTGATCAGTTTTTCAGTCGTATATTGTGCCACGTTTCCTGAACCTGAAACGGTCACCACTTTACCTTTAATATCGATATTACGGGTTTTCAGCATTTCCAACAGGAAGTACACGTTACCGTAACCTGTTGCTTCCGGACGGATCAATGAACCTCCGAACTCGATACCTTTACCAGTGAAGGTTCCGGTGTTTTCACGAGCCATCTTTTTGTACATGCCATACATATAGGCTACTTCACGTCCACCTACACCGATATCACCCGCAGGAACATCTGTGTCAGGACCGATGTGACGCCACAATTCCATGATGAAAGCCTGGCAGAAACGCATGATCTCTGCGTTTGATTTACCTTTCGGGTTGAAGTCAGAACCACCTTTGCCACCACCCATCGGAAGAGTAGTCAGAGAGTTTTTGAATGTTTGTTCAAAAGCAAGGAACTTAAGAATAGAAACATTTACGGAAGCATGGAAACGCATACCGCCTTTGTAAGGACCGATGGCGTTGTTATGCTGCACACGGTAAGCCATGTTGGTGTGAACCTGGCCTTTATCATCCATCCAGGTTACACGGAAAGTAAAGATGCGATCCGGAATACACAGACGTTCAATTAAGTTTGCTTTTTCGAATTCAGGATGCTGATTGTATACTTCTTCAATAGATCCTAATACTTCTTCTACTGCCTGATGATACTCAGGTTCATTCGGAAATCTTCTCTTGAGGTTGTCTAAAACTTCATTCGCTTTCATTGATTTGAATATTTAGAATGTTATACCAATTATATTATACCAAATTGTAAACCGCATGCACTTTTTTGAGTGCCGTGCAAAGGTAAGCTAAAAAATGAAGTAAACAAATAAGTGAAAGTAAAAATATGAAAAAAATATCCTTTTGATATTTTAAGAGGGTAAAAGTTTCGAAATGTTATTCATTCCGGCGTTTGATGTTTTTATAAATAGGCACAAAAATAATTATCCCGGAAGCAACTAATGTGAAAATTACCTGAAAATCTATCTTTTCGCTGTATGCAAGGAGCATGTAGCAAAGGATTCCCCATAGGAGGGTCATGCAGATAATCTGACTATTGGATATTTTTCTACGTGCCATTCTTATATTGGGTTAGCTTGTTGCAATAGTAATCCCAAACCCAGGAAGAGGGCTAAAGCAAGGATAACGATGATACTTAAAAAAATCATTTGTACGGGTAAAGAGTACTTTTTCAGGACCGGGACCCGGTTCATCCAGTTGGTTGCGCTGATCATCCCTTCCGGAGACTCATTCTCTTCCGGGAGGTCAAATCCTCCCTCTTTCATAAGTTCCATAGCACGTGGTACATCACTTTCCAGAATTTCCACCCGGGCACCCCCTACATCAATATGACTCAGGATCTGCGTACTTAATTCATTTCGTAGATAACACTCTATCCCTTCAGACTTCAGTAGAGCGATCAATACCTGTGCATCCGCAGGGTATTGAAATCTTGCTATTTCAACCATTCTATCCATAAGGCAGCTCTTTTATACAAAGTAAGTATTTTTTTGTTAGCTGCCCAACAGATAAATGATAAAGAACGTTATTGTATAGATCCTGCCTGATATTTGGGATCAGGTCCGGCTTTTTCAGAGAATAGAGGCAATATCTGAACCCTGTTTGATCCGGTCTGCCATTCCGATTCCGTTCCGGATATTACCGGCTAAGATCAGCCCCGGATACTGATGTTCGATTTCCTGTATGGTGCGGAAGCGTACGCCACTACTTTGACCATATTGAGGGATGGCGCGTGAATGGCGAAAGATCCGGATCAGGTCCGGATGTGTCTGTTTAGGGAATTTCAACATCTGGTGAAAGGCTCTCAGGATGATTTCCTGTAGCTCTTCTTCCGTTTTATCCATATACTCCGGATGTCTGACACCCCCCCCCATAAAAACGGAGAATAAAGCCCCCTGTTCCGGTGCACGTCCTTCAAAGCAGGCAGAAGGATACAGAATCCCCAGAATTTCCCTCTTTTCACAGGAGGGAACCAAGCCACCGAATGCATTGAATGAAAGACCGTGTGTATCTTTGACTCCTACACTGGCTTGTATGATAGGAGCATATTCCAGGTTACTGATGTTATCCAGTTCCTTTCTGTCTATAAACGGGAGTAGTTCCGGCAGGGCATAAGCTCCTACGGTAGTCACGACCTTTTTTGTGTATAGCGTATGAGTTCCTTCCGGATGGGTATAATGGATGGACCAGTATGTTTCTCCGGGTTCAATCCGTATATCCGCACAGGAAAGGGATATGTTTTCTTTTCCGATCGCCCGGGCCAGTGCAGACGGAATGTTCTCTAATCCCTGCCGGGCGGAAAAAACCTTTTTGGTAGCCAGTTTGTCCCGGTCACTTTTCGGTTGGCGGGCTTTGGCGATACTTCCTTTGATAAAACTGCCATACGTATGTTCTAGATTATATAATTTAGGTAACGCATATTGCGTAACCAGTTTGTTGGGGTCACCTGCATACACGCCGGAAACAAATGGGTCTACCGCATAGTCCCTGAACGATTTGCCTAATCGCCGGGCCGCTAATGCTGCCACAGATTCATATTCATTTTCCCCTTTTTTACGGAACGGCTCTCCTAAGATCCGGAATTTATCATACAGAGAGAACAGCGGAGTGGTGATGCCTCCCACCAGACCGGAAGGTAAGACATGAAAACGGTCTCCTTTCCAGATCAGGCGCCGTTTGGCTTCTTCCCGTGCAGTTTCTAATTCACAGGCTGGGGAAAGCAGTTGAAACAGTTCCGCCACTTCCGGATGAGAGATTGCTCCTGTATTAGGGCCACTTTCAAAAGTAAATCCGTTTTCATGAAACGTACGGATCTGACCTCCTATGCGATCCGCCTTCTCTAAGATCCGGATATGTTTTCCCTTACGGGTCAAATGAAATCCGGCCGTTAATCCGGTTAACCCGGCTCCGATAATTACGATGTCCGTATATTCTTTTCCCATGTGTTTATACTGGTTTGGAGAAAGAGCGGGTTGGTTGTTGCATCAAACGATCCATCGAAGCCGCTACATTCCTGACAAAAAGAGCACCCGGTTCAGTCATCCGGATCTCCTGCTCATCCCATGTGATTATCCCGTCTTCTGCAAAAGAGGCGAATTGTTGTTCATCATACAGGATGGCCTCTTTCACTTCCTCTACCGGTAGGGAGAGCCGGGCTCCTATCTCTTTCCAGATGACTCTGTAATTACACATCAGTGTCTGGATCACTTCCCGTGTGACCTGCTCTTCCCGGTTGAGTTTATATCCTTTTGAGACCGCATACGAACCGGACTCAATCCGGTGGATATATTCATCTATCTCTTTGCTGTTCTGTATATAAGCCGTGTCTAACTGGCTGATCCCTGTTACCCCAAAAGCATAGACCTGTCCTGTCGTACGGCGTGTGCAGTAGCCTTGGAAATTCCGGTGCAGCATTCCTTGCTCAAGGGCCTGGTAGAGTTCATCTTCTTTCCGGACAAAATGATCCAGGCCAATGGTTTTGTATCCGGACTGTGTCAATAGGCTTTTCGCTGACTCATATATCCGGCTCTTCTCCTGATCCGGAGGAAAGCCTGTTTTTTCAAGGATCAGTTGACGTTTACTGACCCAGGGGACATGTCCGTAAGAAAAAGTGACTAACCGGTCCGGTTGCAGTTCAACTGCCTGTTGAACCGTTTGGGAAAAACTTGCTACGGTTTGTAGAGGAAGACCATATAACAAATCCATATTGACCGTTGCATTCCCGGAACGAAGTATGCCCATGATCTCTTCCACCGGTAACAGGGAGGGACGCCGGTTGACTACTTTCAACACCTCCCGGTTAAAATCCTGTATACCTAAGCTAAACCTGTTAAAACCTGCATCTACCAACTGCTGCCAGTTCTTTTCCACCAGATAACCGGGATGGCATTCGATGGCTATTTCCGGTTGGTCAATGGTCCGGAAAGAAGACAATAACCGGTCATTCAGACTTTGTAAGGTCCCGGCAGGTAAACAGGTCGGAGAGCCTCCTCCGTAATGGATCTGTGAGATCCTGCGTTCCGGATGGATCTTTTTTGTGATATATGCTATCTCTTTATGCAAAGCCGCGACATATTGATCCACCTTCTCCTGGTTCCTCATCGGGAAAGAGTTACAGCCACAATAATGGCACAGATGCCGGCAAAAAGGAATGTGAATATAGAAAGAGAGATGCCGGGGACCTGTTTCATTGGATTGAAGAATGGCTTCTTCATACATCCCGGAAGTGAAACCGGTATGAAAATAATTGGCCGGTGGATAGCTGGTGTAGCGTGGAACCGGAATATTATATTTCTGAAGGAGTTCTTCTTTCATCATGGAGAGGATTTAGTATAGGTGTTTAAAAGATGAGAGCCACATCTGCTCCGATCCGGAAGGGTTTTCCCTTTTGCATAAAAGGATTACCAAATGATTCAAAGTAGAACGCCGTGAATTGCGTATCCGTCAGGTTCCTGCTCCAGAGATCTACTTTGACATTCCCTTTGCGTACTCCGGCTTTCGCATTCACTGTACCATAGAATTTCTGCGATATATCGTTGTGCTCCGTCCAGAAAATCTTTCCTGTTCCATTGAATTGGGCAGACGCCGAAAACTGGTCAATAAAAGAATGGCGGATCAGTTTATTATAGTGAAGACCCACACTCAGGGTATGACGTGGTGTGTAAGGAATGAATTTTCCTTTGAAGTCTTCTTCCCCGTTGTCATAATCCCGGAAGGTAGCGTGTGTGTATCCGTAGTTAATATCTGCCGATACGTTCCGGACCGTTGCTTTCACCGAGGCTTCCACACCATAACTCTGTGCTTTCCCGGCATTGGCCAGAATACGTCCATTCCCACTATTTACAAACTGAGTGATCTGTACATCCTCTACATCCATATAGAAGAAAGTCAATTCCGAGGTCAGGTAATTTTTAATCAGTTCACTTCGCATCCCTAATTCATAATTCCAGCTATGTTCCGGTTTATAGGAAGCTACCTCTTCCACAGATGCCGGCTCTTTGGCCATGGAAGGCATGAATTGATTCATCATGTCGTATTGCATCTGGCTTTGCATCAGGTCGGCTGACATCTGTACATTGTAACCTCCGGTTTTATACCCTTTTGCTACCGATACATAGGTGAAGGTTCGGGGTGTGCATTCATATTTGAGTGAAACCTTGGGAAGTACCTGCCAGAAATCCTGGGAGGTGTGGATATCCATCACAGTCGGTTCTATGCCCTGCAATTCTGTATGATTACTTTCCGGAGAACCTCCGATCCCTAATCTCATGCGGGCTTCCGACTGATAATCCATTTTCTGCTTTTCATAATCTAACCGGACCCCGGCTGTCAGAGAAAGACCGGGAGTGAAAAGGTTATTATACGTAGACTGGTGAAACAGAGCAACACCATAGGAGGGCGTGTCAAAAGAACCGGGAATATATAGCTCTTCGTCAAGAACTTTGAGATGAAGGGGCATACTTGTGTTTTTGTACATATCGTCAAACACTTTTTGAAGGACATTTTTCACTCCATCTTCCTTGAATGTAACCGGACCATCTGTGTGTAGATCATTATAAAATCCGAAAAGACCGAATGACCATTGATAGTTGGTATTCAGATTACTTTTGATCGCGAATTCCTGATTGTATGCATGCTGTTTCTGTTTTTGGTTCAGCGTAAAAACAGACAGGGGGGAAAAGTCCTGATCCATCAGCATGTCATCTTTGAGATACTGATAGCCTGTTGTGCTGGTGAATATAAAAGAGGGAGTCTGGTATTCCAAAGCTAAATGGTTGGATAACATATTCCGGTTATAGGAAACAGGGTCATTGATGTTCACCGGATCGATCACCCCTGTCTCTTTATGGTATAAGCCATATGGAAAAGCCCCCTGATCCGTATAATCATAGGTGAAGGTATAACCTGCTTTAAAATTCGGTTTAATCTGCCAGTCTAACTTGAACCGTCCTCCGGCAGATTTTTCATGATCTGCCTTTTTATCCGTATATATATTGGTGAAATAGCCGTTATGCTGATCATAATATCCTCCGATAGAAAGTCCAACCGTCTCACTTAATTTTCTGTAATGAGAGACCTTGCCTTTATAAGCTCCATAACTTCCTGCGGAAGCGGAAATACGTGTACCCTGATAGGATAGAGGAGAAAGCGTATAGATATTAATAATCCCTCCCATGGCATTTCTTCCATAGAGGGTTCCCTGTGGTCCTCGTAATACTTCGATCCGTTGAATATCTGTTAGTTCGAAATCAAATGTACTTTTATCCAGATAAGGAACATTATCTACATATAATCCTACCGATTGCCCACTACTACGGGCACCGATTCCACGGATATAAATAGCAGAAGTTAATTTGGCTCCATAATCCGGAATATAGAGGTTCGGGACAAATGAACTGATATCTTTCAATGCATCAATCTGACGATTCGCAATCATTTGAGGGGAGATCAGCGAGACGGAACCCGGTAAGGTACGAAATTTATTCGTCTCTTTAGCAGACGAGGTAATAATCACTTCGTCTATATTGTATGTTTTAATCGTATCTTTAGGGGTAGTGTCCTTCTCTTCTGCATGAAGAGATTGGATTCCAATTAATAGACCAAGGGCAGCGTACCAATAGCGTTTGTTCATTCTGACAACTGTTTGTATAACCGTCTGCAAAGGAATAGAAAACAGGATGATCGGGCAATCACTACATATAGTGATTTTCCATGGTAAAAGAAAAGGACCGGATGTTATCAGCGAATGGTTTCATCAAAAAAGTGAAGAATAAATTCCTGAATCTGCTGATGGATTAAACTTCTGTTTACAGTGGGCGGATCCGTATAATAAATAAGGTTCTGCTCTTTTAACTCCTTCAGGGGTTCACTAAGGAATATATAGTGTCCGGCCGGATCATCCAGTTCCATGTATATAGAACCTGGGATGAGTTGATGGTAGTTTCCTGCATTGCTTCTTACTGGTGCAATCTGGTCTCCTCCGGCTCCAATGATCAATACCGGCGACTGTATCGCAGAGGTTTGCTGCAGTTCTCTAAAACCTAAACCCAATGCCGGGGCCATGGCAACAAAAGCTTTGATCCGTTGGTCCTGTAAGGGTATGAAGGGAATTCCTTCACAGGAAAAATCATCCATAAAACCGGCTAATCCATCCAGTTCCGGAATTTCAAACTCCTTCTTTCCCTCCTCTGTCCGGGCATTTTCCATGAGTGTCGTACAACTTAGTTCTGCTCCTGCTAATGCCAGGGATGTATATCCTCCTAAAGAAAACCCGGCAACCCCGATCCTCTCCGGATCAATATGCGCAGCGAGTTGGGGATCCACCAATAGTTGACGGATCAGGAAACTGATATCTAACGGACGTTCCCAATAGCGAAGAAAATACTCAGGAATAATATTGTCAAACGTATTGCCCCAGTGATCCGGTGCCGCTACTATGTATCCTTTTTCCGCTAATGCTGTGGCTAACCAGGCCAGCCCAAACCGGTTTCCGCCTGTTCCGTGAGATAGTAAAACAAGAGGACATGGCTGGTCAGTCAGAGTCGCTTCCCGTATGGTCGGTGGTAAAAGGAAGGGCAGATCTGTCCTTCTGTTTCCTTCCGGATCTGTTTCCTGGGTAGGATACCAAAGCTCCGTAACAATCGGTCTGTTCTCCCGGTTCCCATCTGTATAAACCAATGTTTTCTCTCCTACACGATACTGGGCAGAGAGTTGAAAAGAGAATAAAAAGAGTTGAATAAACAGGAATAAAGTGGTTCTCATAGGATCAGGGGATTTTTATAATTCGATATCATCCGCTGCGATCACGCCGTTCATGATCGCATAAAAGGTGAGTCCTGAGACGGTTTTGATCCCTAATTTAGCCGTAATATTTTTCCGGTGGGACAGGACCGTGTTCAGACTAATGTTTAATTTATCTGCAATTTCTTTATTGGTACTTCCTTTCACAATGAGTTGAAGAACATCTGTTTCCCTGGCAGATAACTCTTTGTTCCCTTCATGAGGGAGTGGGTTGCTGTCCACAGAAAACAGGTGTTGCATTTGTTCAATAATGGTCTCCTGTGCAGCATGTATACCTATATAATAGGGCGTGAGACTATGGGAAGGAATTTCTTTCCCGTGGATTAAAACACAGGCTTTCATTTTCCGGGGAAGAAAGAAGTCCGCATTGATGGTAAAGGTTTCCGCATCCGTAAAATAATAATCAAAATGATCGGATGCCACTTTGGAGAAAAGGGTAAAATCCGGATAGTAGGAAATGTCAGCCGGATGAAAGTAATCCATGATCAGGCTTTGCAATCCCGTACTTTGTAAAGTATCAGAAAGTATAATCGCTATATGTTTTGTTCGTTGCATCAGGCATTCCGGATGGATACGTGGTGTTCCATCGCGGAAACCATAGGAACCAGTATCCGGTATCGTATACGGTTATGTTGTTTGATATCTTTTTCAAGACTACTGATTGAAAATATAACAGCGTAGCAAAGATTTTGATCATACGTTCCTGACAAATGTTTGATCATAATACTTTTCAGATCCGCCAGCAGTGCTTCAATCATATCTTCCCCCTGCTCTTCCGCATCTAACGACAGGTCCGGTTCTCTCTGTTCAGCCGTTTTCTCCTGTAATTTCTCACTTAACCCCAGGCAATAGGGAAACCATTGGCGTTGGTCTTTCTCAATCCGGGCCGTTAATTCATCTTTGAAGGAAGCAAAAAACTTACCGATCAGTTTGAGGGATTGATTCGCCGGTTCACTCTGCGAAATAAAGGAGTTGAGGTGACGTTCGATGTTGGGTAACTGGAATTTCAGATAATAGAAATTGGTCTTGGTCAGGTAATCAATGATTTGGGAAGTATGGAAAGACTGCAACTTCCTTTCCGGAAAATATTCCTCATTCAGGAACGCATTGATGACTGTCAGGAAGAAATCCGTATCTAATTCATATTCCCGGCAGATCTCCCGGACGGATTTATCTCCTAATCCCAGTTTGATACCAAAGCGGTTTAAAACCGGAATCAGTGAGGAGTGGCTTTCCACTACCTCACTTAATTGTATGTTTGCATCCACTAACGGCATATCAGGCTTTTTTCCATTGTTCGCGAAGTAATTCCAGAGCCGCAGGAACCACCACGTTCCGGTCTCCCTGGCAACCACATTCAAAGCTGACATATTTCGTGTAGTCCAGCATCTTTAATCCTTTGAAGCCGTTGATGTAGCAGTCTGCATCCCCATCTTCTCCCGGCATACTACGGCGTTTGCGGCTGGCTACATGCACATGTTGCAGGTAATCACCACCGGACAGGAAAGCGCCCATATCCGAAGTTTCTTCCCAGGTCATATGCCAGAAGTCGCCCATGCAACGAACACCCGGATTATTAATATCCCGGCAGATAGAAGCTGCATCTGCCACCTGGCGGAGATAGAAGGCTTCTTTCCGGTTCAGTGGCTCTAAGATCACAGTCGTTCCATGTTGGGCAGCAAACGTTCCCATTTCGTTGAACTGTTCGCATAAGAAATCCCTGGTTTCCTGTGTATGAGGTTTGACCGGAACCTGCTGATTAAAGGCCGGGACAATAATTACACCGGTGGATCCTAATTCACCTGCCGCAGCAATGATCTCCTTCATCGTATCCATACATTCCTTACGAACGGCCGGATCCTCAGACAGAATAAAACCTTTGAACCCTGCACAGATCGCACTCACTTTGATATTTCGTCCGCTGAGTGCCTGTTTGATCTCATTTACACGTCCGGCCAGTCCGCCACCTCCCGGTTCAAATCCAACCACTCCATGTTTTTCCATGAAGTCTAATTTTTCATTCAACGTTTCTCCCGGAGCAATTCCTTCCTGAAAGGAAAGGTTCAATTCCGCTTTTGTTTCACAGGAAGCTTTGCAGCCATCCGCTGAATCTTTCGAAGCCGGATTGGAAGAACAGGCAGCCAGTGCTGTGCTACCTACGGAAGCCACTGCCACACTGGATAAAGACGTTCTCAGAAAGTTTCTTCTATTAAGTGTCATATCTTGTTATTTGAGATGAACATTCTATCAGAAGTCAAAGGAGTTAAGTAGTGAAAGGAGTGAATTATTTTACTAATCTTTATTCTCCTTTGACTCCTTAACTCCCTGACTGCTTACTACTATCTGGTCCAAGACCAGAACTATTTATTTTTTATCAAGCGGTTTTCCCGGAACAGGTACAGTCATGCCGCTCATATCCATTTTTCCTGTTAAATTCAGGTCTTTTGGCATGTAGTCCATCGGAGACGCTGACATAGCATCCCAGGTTGTTTCTGCCCCTGTATAAGCGGACTCACGACCCATGATCGCAGCCAGACAAGCGATTGCATTGTCAGAAGCCTGGTCGATCGGAGTTTTGCTGCGGATGTGGTTAATCCAGTTTACATGTTCCAATGTATAGGGGTCTGTTTGTTTGAAGTTGGCTTTTTCAGCTTCGATGTCCCATCTCCAGAGTTCTTTACCGGAAAGATCTTTGATTACGGCAAGGTTACCCTGGTTGGTTTCACAGGTCCCTTTCGTTCCCTGGATAAATTCGCTTACGTTGGTAGCTGTACCATCCATCTGGCGGCACATACTATGCAGGTGAATACCATTTTCCATGGTGAAGTCTACACTGAAGTTGTCATACTGGTCACCGGTAATACGGCGTTGACGGGATCCGAAACCTACTGCTGAAACAGGTTTCAGTCCGGAGAACCAGGTAAATACGTCAATGTTGTGTACGTGCTGTTCTACGATATGGTCACCGGATAACCATTTCCAGTTCACCCAGTCTTTGATCATCCATTCGCAATCGCTCCAGCCGGCCTGTCTTTCGCGGAACCAAAGCATCGGCTGATTCCAGTAAACCACACCCCCTGTAATTTCACCGATCATACCATCCATCACTCTTCTGTAGGCTTCATTATAGCTACGTTGGTGGTGACGTTGTACACCTGTGATCACACACAGGTTTTTAGCAGCAGCCTGTTTGGCAGTAGCTACAATCGTACGATACCCTACAGGATCTACACAGATCGGTTTTTCTAAGAACGAGTGTTTCCCTTTTTCGGTAGCATATTGGAACTGGACCGGACGGAAGTTAGGAGGAGTGGCAATGATGACTACATCCACACCACTGTCAATCGCTTCTTTGTAAGCATCCAGCCCTACAAAACGCATGCTTTCAGGAATATCTATATTCTTTTCTGATTTCAGTTTAGCAGCCAGATCATCTACTCTTTCTTTGAACGTATCAGCCAAAGCGGTGATGGTTACACCGTTCGCAGCGTTCAGGAAGTTGAATGCAGCACCTGAACCACGGCCACCACAACCCACGATTGCCGCTTTTAATTCCTGTCCGTCATTCGCAAAATCCACTAAATTAGGGATGTAATAACTTCCGGGTGCTTTCAGAGGTGCAGATGCACTACTTGCACTACCACCCCCTTCACCACAGGATGTCAGGATGGCTGCGGTACTACCCGTACCAATGGCTCCTACTGCGCCGGCTAACGCTGAGCTCTTTAAAAATGATCTTCTACTGATACCGTTTTCTTTTTTCATGATATATGTATTTAAAGTATTTTGTAAATAGTTGTTTCTCTTAGTTTGCTCCGATCGCAGGATCCGGTTCACATACTACCCGGAAACCGATACCACGGATGTCTGAATACCACCAAATACTCTTTGGCTGTTGTGGGTCTGTTTTCAGCCACGCTTCATGTTTCGTATAGTCACGGGCTGCTGATCGTACATCCGCCGCGTCAGAGGTATAATTTCCACCCCGTACAACCCATTCTTCTCCGGTAGTTACCCGTGGGTCTGTTACATTTTCCGGAGTTTTGCTATACGCTTCCGGGTCATATTTGTCACAGGTATATTCCATGACGTTCCCTAACATATTTTTAAGACCGAATGGATTGGCTTCCACTTCTGAAGGCTCCTGAGTCCTGTTTTTACTGTTTTTACTGTAAATCACATACTGGCTGATCACATCCGTATCCGCATCAAAGAATTTACGCCAGAAACCTTCATCCGAGAATTTCTTCGGATCACCCGGGAAGAAATAAGGAGTCTCCGTTCCGCCACGGGCGGCATATTCCCACTCTGCCTCTGTCGGCAGACGGTACTTCTTACCGGTTTTCAGGGATAGCCACTGACAGAATGTTTCTGCTGCATAATGAGTCATCGTAATAGCCGGACGATCACCGGAACCCCAACCCTGATCCGGGAATCCAAAGGGAGGAGTCGGACCGGATACGGCATCCACATCGGGACGGCTGTTATTCGCATAGACTGTTTCCGGAGGCGTACGCCCTTCACTCATGGTATTACCATAAAATGCCCAGTACTGATCCCAGGTACATTCCACTTCAGCCATAAAGAACGGACTCAGGGTGACATTCCGTACCGGAGCTTCATCCGCTTGATGGAAGGGTTCTTTGGAAGTACTACCCATTTTGAATGTTCCGCCGGGAATGGCCACCATTTTGAAAGAGACCGGCGTACCGGGGATCTGTTCCACATAGTCTGTGAAAGAGGTAACTTCCGTCGCTGTTTTAAAATATAAGCTGGTATCAACCGGTGCATTGCTGCCTGCCACACCCAACCCCGGAATACCTGCCATTTTGGAGTGGCTGTAGTTCGGATTGTAGTGACCTACGTCTAAATGGCAACTGATACATTGCAGGTCTAATTTCTTTTCATTCTCATCATAATAGAGGTGGGCCGTAATCCCATCCTGTGTAATTCCCTGTGGGAAAAGATTGTAGTGACATTCTTTACAGGATTCGTTCGGAATATATTTAATCGCATGTTCTAACTCCGCTTTCAGCTCCCAGTTGAAATCCGCACTGTCTTTAGTCAGATATCCCCAGACATCGGTGAGACCTAACTTCGCTTTCGCTGTGTAGAAATCCCATGTGTTCTTTTGTGGAGGTAAATGGCAGGAAACACAGTCGGTTTTCGTACCGCTTTTGTTGTTCATATGAACCGATAAACGCCAGCTTTCTTCTGCATGAGGATGCACATGGCACATCATACAGGATTCATTGGTATTAAAATAGACGGCTGTTAAATAGACACCGAGAAGAGCCCCGGCTCCGAGAAGAAGACCCACGAAAAAAATAAAGGATTTCTTTTTGAAGAATTTACTTTTTCCGGATGAATAGCGATTAGAATTTCTGTTAGTCATGTTACCTAAGGTACCTTGTTAATGTTATTTATTGATTAGGGCAAAAACGGCAATAAAAATAACATAATCATTAATAT
>JAJQEE010000160.1 GCA_021201865.1 Tannerellaceae bacterium
AAATCAACCTGAAATACATATATATACAATCTTTTCTGAGAAAATAATATTTGCAAATATACCAAAAATGCATCTGGGTTGAATCATCATATTCAATCCGGACCGGGGTTTGGCGTGGATTCCGAAAAACGAGACGAGTAGGAGAAAATTCTAAATTTAAATCAAGTTATGAAAACAGAAGAAGAGAAACTCCAGGAACTTGAAAGTGAATTGACAGATTTTGATCTGGATCAACTGAAAGGTGGTACTGGTAGTGCAGGAGCTGATATAGCTCGTAACCAGCCGGTAACAAAAGGTAGCGAAGATTGCTGCAATAGCTGGTAATAAAACAGTTTGACTATTCCGGTAATAAAACAGATAAAGAAATATTAGTTGAATCTGTTGGACACCTGGCGCGATTTCCGAAAAGCGATATGAGTAGGAAAAATTTAATTTAAATATATTATGAAAACAGAAGAAAAAAAATTACAGGAACTTGAAAATGAATTGACAGAAATGGATCTGGATCAATTAAAAGGTGGAAGTGGTAATGCGATGGCTGATATGGCTCGTGACCAGCAAAGTACATATGGTGACAAAAACTGCTGCAACGATAGCTGGTAAAATATGATCCACAGGCGTAAGTGCAAATAAAAGGCACTTACGCTTTTTCTATAAATTTAATATTAAAAATCATGGAGCAAAAAAATTATTTCGTTGGGAAATATACATTAAATAAAAATTCTGTTTTAAGGCGTTCTTTTTTAGATTATACTATTTATGATACTTATACCAGTACAGCTTCTGAAATCAATTTATTCTTTTATACTATTTTGAATTATTTTCTTCATAATGCCACTAATCTCAGCGAAATAGGACATTTATTAAGCAAAAAGAATATACCTCACAATTTGAAGACAGTACAGGAACTGATCCATAGCCGGAGTGATTTTGCGGATTTACTTATTGAATCGGATATACCCTTTCCGGTCTCCAACCCCTATCAAAACCTCCCTCAAGATCAAATCAGTGAATATACTCCGGAAGCAATTGATCTGCTGATCACCAATAAATGTAATTTAACTTGTCCTCACTGTTACCGGAATTCAACAGGTAAAGATAAAATACAAAAAATTCCATTGGAAAGATTTTACACACTGGTGGATGAAATGGAAGAATTAAGGGTCAGATCCCTCAAAATAACAGGAGGTGAAGCCTTTTTAGTAAAAGAATTATATGATATAGTAAATTATGCTTCTTCCAAACGGCTACATGTGGCCATTCTTTCCAATGCAACTCTTTCCCTTGAAAATAAATGGTGGGATCTTCTTATCAGGCCAAATGTTTTTTAGGAATCTCCCTGGATGGTGTAACACCGGAAACAAATGATATCGTCAGGGGAAAAGGATCTTTTGACAAAACTATGCATAATCTGAAAATAATGTCGGAAAAAGGAGTCCGTTTCACAATCACATTTACTGTAAATAAACACAATCAACATGAACTGGAAGAAATCGTTCCACTTGCTCTGCAATTAAAAGCAAAAAGTTTAAATATTAATTTCATTGAAGAATCAGGAAGGGCGCTTGACAATAAAACTTTATATAGGGATGAGATCCTCAATATTCCGGAAGTAAAAAAGAAGATTAAAACCTTACAGGAAAAATATCCACTGAAAATAGAAATAACAGATAATCATGGATTAGCTTCTACAGAAGAAGATATTAAAAAAATAAGAGATAAAAAAGATAATATTATTTGCAGTGCTGCCTTTTCCGTATTAGCCCTGGATTCATCCTTAACAGCTTATCCCTGTATATATGGAATGAATCGGAGGGAAAAAAGAATACCCGGTTGCTAGCTTGTTAAACAGAAGCTTAAAGGACGTCTGGAATGATCCGGCCCTACACTTATTTAGAGGAGGTTTGAAAACACAAGATCTGCCTAAGTGTAAAAACTGCGAAGACCAGGCATTTTGTAACCTAAAGTATTGCAGGTTGCGTCCTATATATGAAGGAGGTTCTTTATATGATGTCGTTTCTTTCTGCAAAAAAGAGATGAAAGAAGCAGGGATTGAATAGATCTTACTTCATTTGAAATTTGACAGATTAATATAACTTAAAAAGAAAAAGCAGAATGAATAAATTTATTTTCTATCTCCTAACGTGTTTATTTCTACTTCCTTTAAAAACGATGGCTCAGGATTTTAGGGGGAAAATTATCAGTGCGACAGAAATCCCCATTGCTTTTGCCAATGTAGTCCTGCTGTCTGCACAGGATTCCCTGTTTATTGATGGAACTGTTACTAATACGGATGGCTGCTTTATTCTTCAAACAGAACATGCCAGTAAAGCTAATTTTATCCTCAGAATTAGCTTTATTGGTTATGAAACTAAATATCTTCATTCCGGAGGAAACTATGATCTGGGAACGATCATCCTTGACGAGTCTCCACTGGAATTAGGAGAATTTATGGTTACAGCTAATAAGCCGGTCTTCAAAAGTCTGAATGGCTCTATTTTCACAGATGTTTCTAATAGTATTTTATCTAAGGAACATTCGATAACTGATCTCTTAACTAAGATACCAGGTCTGACCAATAACAAAGGAATTATAGAAGTCTTTGGAAGCGGAACTCCTGTTTATTATATCAATACCAAAAAGGTACAGGATGTAGAAGAAGTACATAATCTGAGTGTGGAAAATATTAAAAGTATTGAATTGATTACAAATCCGGGGTCCAGATATGATGCGGAAACAAATGCGGTCATAAAAATTGTCACCTTAAGAAAAGAAGAGGGAATTTCCGTACAGGTACGGGGTGGTGCTGTTCAGAGTAAATATTTTAGTCATAATGAAAGTATGACTCTTTCATATACCAAAGGCGGTTTTTCAACTTCAGCCTACTATTACTTTAATGAATATAAAGGCCATTCCACTCAATATGTAACCAAAGAAGCACAAGTGGACACGTTATGGAAGTATGTAACAGACAGAGACCGGACTCCAAAAGAAAAAAGACATTATTACAGATTAAATTTTGATTATGAAATAAGTCCGGCACATATTGTTGGGTTACAGTTGAATGGATCCTATAAAGACCAAAAAGCAAAAGTGGATGAATGGAATGATATCTATGCAAATAACCAACCTTTTCTGAATTTCAGAGGAACCAGTGATTTGGGAACAGCAGTAAATAATCTGCAGGTAAACTTATTTTATAACCAAACAATCAACGAAAAACTTGTTTCTAATCTGAATGTAGATTATGTTCGCTATACAGATCCCGGAGATCAGATAGTAGAAGAAATCTATACCGATGAAAAAATAACGACCTGTATGGATAGTGACAGTAAAGTTAATATTTATGCGGGAGAGTATGTCATAGATTATCAAATGAACGAACATAATCTGTGGGTAGGAGGTGTAAATTATAGTTATATTGACAGCTATGGGGACTTATTAACAGAGTCAGTCTATGTAGGGCAGCAGAAATTCACCAATGAAGAAAATAAATTTGCCGGTTTCATAGACTATACATTCACCTTTGAAAATCTTTCCCTTAATGCCGGATTAAGGTATGAACAGGTAAAATCAACCTACAGGGATCTTTATAAAAACACAAATAATATAGACCGGAAATATCGGAGATTATTCCCTTCTTTCCGGATAGCTTACAGAAAAAATGCTTTTAACCATGCATTAACTTTTACTTCAAGAACAGAGCGACCGCTTCTCTCTTTCCTGAATGGGCAGACCTATTATCAAAATCAGTTTATGTATCAAATCGGGAATCCGCAAATGGTCCCGCAGACTTCTTATATTTTGGAATGGATGACAGGATATCGGGGTATTAATTTCAGAACCAGTTATACACGGACAAATGATTATATATCTTCTATATTTAAAGAATATGAAGCAGATCATTCCAAAATAGTTTCCACCTGGGATAACTTCCGGAAAGCAGATTTTATAAAAGCAAATATAAATTACCAGCACACTTTTTTTGAATGTTGGGATCCCTCTGTTACGATAGGAGTGATTAAGCCGTTTTTTAAAAGTGAGTATGAGGGAACTGTTATGAAATATAATAACCCTATGGGATATATTTCAGCCGGTAATTATTTCCGATTACCCCATGGATATTTATTTTCTCTGGATTTCTTTTTTCATACCGGAGGAAGTGAACGTATTTACACCTCTGAAGCATTCCATTCACTGGATGCCGGATTACAAAAGTCTTTTTTAAAGGATCAACTAAGTGTGAGTTTTAAATGTAATGATATTCTCAGAGGATTAACCTATGAACAGGTAGCAGAAATAAATAATTTTCGTTTTCACCAAAGGGAACAGTATTCGGAATGGAATTTTTCGGTGGATGTAATCTACCGGTTTAATCAACAAAAAGCAAAATATAGAGGAAAATCTTCCGCAAAAGAAGAGATCAACAGATTATAATAATGATATGGCGTTTCCATTTATAAAACAATTTGATGCAAAAGATTGTGGGCCTGCCTGCCTATGTATGATTGCAAAATATTATGGTAAATCTTATACCCAGGAATATCTGCGGAAATTGATGTTTATCGGCCGTGATGGAGTTTCCTTGCTGGGAATCACCAAAGCCGCAGAAAAGTTAGGTTTTAAAACTGTCGGAGGCCGGTTTACGTTTGATAGAGTAGCGGAAAAAGCACTCTTTCCATGTATTGCGCATTGGAAACAGGATCATTTCGTTATCATCACCGGGATTAAGAAAAAGAGAAATGGAGAAACTATTGTCTCAGTAGTGGATCCTGGGAAAGGGTATTTAAGTTATTCAAAAGAGGATTTTTGCAATTACTGGGTGAGTACACAAATATCCGGGGAAGAAAAAGGAGTTGTTGTAATTCTGGAACCTACCCACCTTTTTTATGATCAAACAGTGGACCAACCTCCCAGACGGAGCCGGATAAGCTTCCTGAGTAATTACTTAATCAAATATAAAAGGTTCTTTAGCCAGCTACTTTTGGGAGTTCTGATTGGAAGTATCCTGCAACTAACTTTTCCTTTTTTAACGCAGGCCATTGTGGATATTGGGATCTATGGACGAGATATTAGTTTTATATGGCTAATACTCATTGCACAACTCATGTTGCTGTTCAGTAGGACAGCCATTGATTTCATACGGGTGAAAATACTCTTACATATCAGTACCAGAATAAATATTTCACTGATATCAGACTTTTTTATCAAACTTATGAAATTACCCATGGTTTTTTTTGATAATAAACTGACCGGTGATTTACTTCAACGAATAGAGGACCATCGAAGGATTGAAACTTTTATTACTGCTCAATCCCTGAATTTGCTGTTTTCTCTTTTTAGCTTCCTGGTTTTTGGTGTGGTACTGTTCATTTATAATCTGAAAATCTTTCTGGTATTTATAGCCGGAAGTTTTATATACGGACTTTGGATCCGTATATTCCTGAAAAAAAGACAGATTCTCGATTATCAGCTTTTTGAACATCAGGCCATCAATCGAAATGTTGTGTACCAGCTTATCACCGGAATGCAGGAAATAAAATTACAGGGATGCGAACAGCGGAAAAGATGGGAATGGGAAGATGTACAGGCAAACCTGTTTGATGTAAACCTGAAATCCCTGAACCTACAACAAAATCAGGAAGCTGGTAGTGTACTAATCAATGAATTAAAAAATACGATAATAACAGTACTGGCAGCTACCTCTGTCCTTAATGGAGAATTAACTGTCGGAATGATGTTAGCCATTCAATACATTATAGGCCAACTCAATTCTCCGGTGGAGCAAATTATGGGATTCATTTATAAATGGCAGGATGTAAGTATTAGTATAGACCGTATGAATGAAATTCATACACAAAAAAATGAAGAAAATGAAAACCGGGATATCAGTGAGTTAAATCCACTGAATTCTTCTATCCATTTAGAAAACGTGTGTTTTAAATATAATGAAAATAGTCCGGAATATATCCTTAATAATATTAATCTGCATATTCCGGAAGGAAAAGTAACGGCCATTGTAGGAGCCAGCGGTAGTGAAAAAACGACCTTAATCAAACTATTATTAGGATATTATCCACCTCATACAGGCGCCATAAAAATAGGAAATACAGACTTGGTTAAGATGAATCTTTCCTGGTGGCGGACCATGTGTGGAGCTGTCATGCAGGAAGGATACGTTTTCAGTGATTCAATTGCCAGAAATATCGCCGTTTCCGATGATGTTCCTGACTTAGACAAAATCCGCTATGCAGCCAATATTGCCAATATTGCCAGAGATATAGAAATATTACCTCTTGCTTATAATACCATGATAGGACAGGATGGTCAGGGGATCAGTCAGGGACAGAAACAAAGAGTTCTTCTTGCGCGTGTAGTTTATAAAAATCCTGCTTATGTTTTTCTGGATGAAGCCACTAATGCCTTGGATGCAAACAATGAAAAAGCAATTATAGAAAATCTGAGTAGCTTTTATAAAGGAAAAACTGTTGTAATTGTTGCTCATCGTTTGTCAACCGTAAAAAATGCAGACCAAATTGTTGTACTGGATAAAGGATGTATTCGAGAAACAGGTACGCATGACGAATTAACGACCAAACGAGGTTTGTATTATGAATTAGTTAAAAATCAATTAGAATTGGGTAAATAAAATGGAAGAAAAACGAAACAATAATATTGAACTGAGAAGCGAAAAAGTTCGTAATCTGGTAGGACAAATCCCTCCTGTTCTACTCCAATATGGAGTCATGATTATTCTGTTTGTAATTTTTCTTTTGGTATCTATCATTGGTTTTTTCCTTACAAACATTTAACTTCCGGGAAATGTGAAATATACGACATTTCCCAGGACTTCATAAATGATAGCCTCTTTCTCAATGTTCAATTGGCATTTGAAAAAGAAGGAGATCTGAAAATTGAGAATAACAGCCAAATAAGGTTGATTACTCCTGATTATGAAGCAGAAGGTGTACTGGTTCACTATTCAGCGGTTAAAACAACAGATGGAAAAAATAAAGCAATCATTAAGGTACCTGCTACCCCCTTTGGCTTTCCTGAAAACTCCCAGGTAAATTTTATTCTGACAGTCTCCAACACCAGTCTTATCCATAAAATGATACACTCCAATCCATAAAAGCCAGATAATCCCCAGATGTAGCCATTAAACAAGTAATTGCAGGAATAAATAAACATACAACTATAAAATGGTAATTCATCTTCCCCACCCTCGATACGAGATTACCCATATAAGTTCATAATAAGGGATTTCATAAAAAAGAAAGAATTTCCGGATAGTTTTACTTTAAGAATTCCTGTTCTTAGCTGCTTATTATTAGTAATTTCTATAAATAAAACTGTTAATTACCGGATTCAGTAATTTATTTAGTAAATTGCCAGACCTTGCTTTCAATCCCAAAGGCTGCAGATTGAAATAAACTATTTTTCTTTCTTCTCCCTTAACTATTACATCAACCAACCACAGTACCCGCATTTTTATTAATATCGGATGCCTGAGTAATGACTACCCGCTTTACGCCTGCGTCAATCGCTTCAAAAGAATTTTCCAGTTTAGGGATCATGCCTCCCTGAATAATTCCTTCTTCCACATATTGTTTAAAAGCTTCCCGATTGATTTCCGGAATGACGCTGTCATCCTCTTTTTCATCCTTTAGCACTCCTTTTTTCTCAAAACAATACATCAGAGTGACCTCAAAATGTTTAGCCAATGCTTTGGCTGCCTCACCGGCAATCGTATCCGCATTCGTATTAAGCATATTCCCCTGTTTATCATGGGTTAAAGGAGCCAATACGGGAACAATTCCCTGTTTGATCAGAGAAGCTAACAGGTCGGCATTTACCTCTTTAACATCCCCTACATATCCATAATCCACCTCCTTCACCGGACGTTTCTCCGACCGGATCAGATTCATGTCTGCCCCGGTCATTCCCAGCGCATTTATATTCAGGGCCTGCAAACCGGCAACGATCGTCTTATTCACTAATCCACCATATACCATGGTAACTACTTTCAACGTCTCCTCATCCGTAATCCGGCGGCCATTCACCATTTTACTTTCAATTCCCAGGCGTCCGGCCAGCTGTGTAGCGGAACGTCCGCCTCCGTGTACCAGCACTTTATATCCTTCCAGATTGGAAAAATCCCGGAGAAGATCTTTTAATGTATCTTCTTCTTCAACAATTTTACCTCCCACCTTTATCAGCGTAAGCTTTTCCATATTTTCCTCTTAAATAATTTGTCTGCAAAGGTATAAAACCATCCGGTCAATCATTTATTATGGAGATACATTTTTTTCCGACCCTTACATAAGGTTTGTAACCCTTTCTTACTAACAGTTATTTTTGCATTTTACTATTCACCCTTCACCTTCAGGAATAAATAATCTTATAATCAGCAGGTTATATTATCATTAACTCTTAAAGGTGGAGGATGAATGATAAAATCTAAAATAACTGTTAGTAAAAAAGGGCTAAGAGTTTGAAATGAAAGGACAAAAAG
>JAJQEE010000105.1 GCA_021201865.1 Tannerellaceae bacterium
GTGATAGAGTAGATCAGCAATAAGCTACCACAAAGAAAATAACCTGTGTAATATTTATATGTAAGAGAAAAACCTTCGAAAAAGGATTTCCGGAGTCTATATATATTTTAAAAGCATCGATAATTTTTCAATATCCTTCATTTATTAAAAACTCCTTCATTTTCTTTCTGGCACAATAAAGTCTGGATTTGACAGTTTCCATATTGTTTGTCAACAGTTGGCCCTCTTTATAATGAATCGCGGCAATTTCTCTTATCTTAAAACCGGCTTCTTTAAGAAGAAAAGTATCCCTCAATACTGGCTTTAATTGGTATAAGCACTTCTGGATCGAATTACTATATAAAGAAGGTTTAGCCAAAGAAAGCTCAAACTCTTTAACCACATATTCAGCTTTGTCTTCAAATTCTTCCATTTCTCTATCAGCACTGTATTTTATACGGTTGTTCCGGAGATGAAGATCTGAAAGTTTATTAACTGCTACCTTATACACCCATGAGCGGATAGGACGTTCCGGATCATATGAGCAAATATATTTAAATATATCTATTAAAATTTCCTGACCATTATCTTCCCGGTAAAATGGATCAAAAGTGAAGTTTTTACATACTCTTGTTACCCGTTTTTGCTCTTCGGCTGAAATATAAATTTCAAAAGTTCTTCTTCGCTCTGCAACAGTTAACTCCTGCTGTTCTTTTTTCCGAAGTAACTGTTGTGCCGTATTTTGGCCTTTCTCCTGTAACTGTCTTTGTTCTTTACCTTCTCTTCTTCCGAACGTACGGAAAACATACGAAGTTGTCACTCCTGGAATACGCGGTGAATCTATCAATAAGCTTATCTGTTCTGTTAACTGACTGAATTCCTGCAGACAGGAAGAGAGTGGATAAATAAGTTCTTCCCTTCGTCTGTTAATGAACCTATCTCCTAAAGTAATAGTATCCACTTCCGTATATACATCTATTAAATCTATATAAAACCCGTCTTCTTTTTTTAAATATAGATAAGTAAAAGCAGGACGCACTAGTGCTCCCACATATTCAATTTGTAATAAAAGAGTTTTACAGCAGGTAAGTGTTCTATCGAATACTTCATCACCAAAACCTACAGAACAAACTTTCATTAAATAAAAAGAATTATCCTTCCACCAAATCAGAGGCCGGTAGAATAAAGGATAAGGAACCTGGAATAATTGTTCAATAACTGCAAAAAGATTTTTAGGGAAACCAGCCAGTAAATAAGGAACCCGCAACTGTATATCCTCTAATATAGAAACAATCCGTTCCGTACCATTCCATTCTTTTATACCTGCAGATTTTAATATATATAATAGCCTTTTATTTTCCTCCGATAGAGACTTCTCATCTCTACTATCTGAAAAAACATTATCATTATTAATCTGTAACATATGTTTATAAAGTTAAGGATCTCTGGTGTAAGAATATTAAATTACACTCTACTATTACAATGGGATTGATCGAATATGAAATTTGTCCCGTTAAACATTTTGTTCATAGCAGAAGACCATATATAGTTACTTTTTAATATATACAAACAATGACGCTGCTAAATTATTTTCCTTTGAGGCTATAAAAATAAAAAGCTACCCTGACTTTTTCCTATAATAAATTCTTTCCTTTGTAAATAATTACACAACAACTTTATCCTATGAAAAAAAGTATACTATTTAAAGTTAGTGAAAATACTCCTCTGATATTAAATAATCTGGCCCAATGGCTGAAAAACTATTTTCCGGGATATGCGCAGGACATCCTTATAAATTCAGCCGGAACAACAGGAATCCTTCTACGCCTTATCAGCCAGCCACTCATCGAAAAGTATTTTAGAGGACTTACACATTCACGATTAGCAAACAGTGGAAACCAGGCTTACCTGGAAGCAGCCTTAAAGCAAGCCGTACAATCACTGGCTAATATTGAAAATGAAGTTCAGTCATCTGCGTCACCAGAAGAAGTAGTCCGGCAATTCCAGCAAATAGCTATTAAAAAATTTGAAAATACCAACAATGAGAATCTTTTACCCATCCTACAAACTCAATACCATCCAATTGTTATTCATGTAAAAGAGAGTTATGTCCATATATTAAAATCTCTGTCTGTAGATGAAGTAATCATCCATTCTTTCAGGCAGCATTTTAACCGGCACATTGAAGAAGAAGTCAGGAAAACTTTCGGGCGCGACTATGGGGCCCATCAGGCCATGATAAAAGACAATATTCTGGAAGAAAGGATAACCAGGCTTTTGTACGAAACCACACTGTTAAGTCAGATCGGGTTTGAAGAGGATGAAAATCTGAAATATGAAACTACTTATGGATATTGGAAACCATTAGCAGAATATGGAAAAGAGGATTCCCTTATAACACGAATGTCTTTAGGCACTGACCGAAACGTACGTCCAGTAACCAGACTTATAGATGATTATTTTAATATAGACCCGGATAATCACCTGAGTAAAATTCTTTTTCTTATTGCGGACTTTGGAAAAGGGAAGTCTGTTTTCCTAAAAAACTATGCTGCTGAATTGGCTAAAAAATATCTGATTGAAAATGAAGGATTATTCCCCATCTATTTTAATCTCCGGAACTATAATAAATATGATCCGAAAGTTCCATTAGGTGTTATCGGAGACTATCTCCTAACAGAGTATGGTATTAAAATAGATGCGCCTGCCCATAAACACAGAAAATACATTTTCCTTATTGATTCATTAGATGAAATTGGTGAACTAAACAAAGAAATGGTTTCCGGGATGATCAGGATTGTAAAAAAAATACAACATCTCGACAAAGAACTTGCCCGTACCAACCGGTTAATCATTGCCAGTCGTCCGATTGCAAATGGTTTGAAAGAAAACATTTCCTTCTATAAACCTTATCACTTTTCGCCTTTAAAATCAACAGAATATTTTATTACGTTATATGGATTTAAAAAAGATCAGTTTAATGATTGGATGCATACAACCTTGAAAGGTTTTCTTAGTAACATAAAAAATAGTTCTATCCCATTACTTGCAGCCATACATGATAGTATCCAGAATGATATTCCATACGACCTATATACAAAGTTGTTATCTGATAGCACTTTAAACGAAGAAGAGCTACGCCGTCCTATCTTTGCTTATATGGTCTATCAGTTAATGATAAGGAATATGGACATTCTTCAATTAGGGCGGATAGGAATATACCTATCCTTTTTAAACCTGCTTACCAAGGAAGCGAAACATATCCGGGATCCTCATTATAAAGTAAGTTTACAGAAAGAATTTGAATTCAGGAATCTCTTGCACGCCACAGCACTACTATGGGAATACAAAAGGAATACCGGCCAGCAAAGCGCTCTCAATAAGGCTGACATCTGTCGTATATTAGATGGTGAAAAGAAGTATAATAAGGAAGAGACAAACCAAGAAGTGTTGGAACGATACCGCCAACAAGGCATAACCGATATTCAATTCCTTTCTCACTCCTATTTTGGTGAAGAAAACAATCTTCTCTATTTCCAGCATCAATCATTTGCGGAGATGCTTTTAGCAGAATATTATCTGAAAATATTTCTCAAGTTTGCACTGGAAGAAAAAACAGACCTCCAACAAGCTCGCATCCATATGTCTCTTGGAACACCTACTCCACAAACGATCCAATTCCTCATAGGATTATTAAAATTATTATCAGAAACAGCTACCAAAAAAGTTACGTCAACGATCATTGAAAAAAGAAAACTATTATTCCCAATTCTCGCTTCTATGGCCACAGATAATAATAATATACTTTTTTCTGCCCGTACATACGAAGAATGGTACGTTCACGGTAATTTTCCAGCCGGAACAACAGAATACCCCCTCGAACTACTGGAAAAGTGGTATATTGATCCGGGAAAAATTGAAAAAATCCTCTTTTTTTGCTAAGGATATTCTGCACACCACAGGCAATATAATTGTATCCGGATCTGAAATGGCAAGTTGTTTGTATGCCAGGGAATTGACACTAACAGATATAAGCAAGGTGTGTTATAATGATAAATGGATTGCCTTATTGGTAGGAAATATATTATACAATAAAGACACAAACGATATAGAGCCACAATTGTTCAACAAAGATTTCAAGATAAATACAGAAGTTCTTCTGAGGATGATAAAAAACTGTAATAGAACTATATATGGTGCAGATCCGGAAATTTGGAGAAAAAAACTATTCAAAGGTATAGAAATGACTGATACAAATATCGCATACAACCTTATGCTACATACTGATTTTTCAGATTTCGATCTTTCTTACAGCACATTCCATAATCTACATTTTTCAGGATGTTCTTTTGAAAGAAGTTTACTTAATCATTGTCATTTTGACCGTGTTTATTTCTCACAGTGTTTATTCCGGGATACCACATTTAATAACATCCAGGAAATGACAGATACCAGCTTCCAAAATAACTGTCATGGTGACATTTCCCTCCCGACATTAAATAAATTAGAAAATGGGACTTCCATAATATTTATCCAGGAATTACCAGAGAGCGAATGGGCATTTCCCGAATGGAAAAGTCTCCAAAACTTTCTGATGCCCTTCCTGCATTTCTATTCCAAAAATAACACATCTGGTATGAAACCGGTTTTACTTCTCTTCGAAGAAGAAAGGAATAAAAAAGAATTTGAAGAAAGCGTAACTTCCGAAACAGAAAAGTTCTTCCAGGCACAATTACTTTCCCCGGAAAAGCATAACTCACTGTCCTGAAATTTCACTATTTTTATCTGCCAGCATATTAACAAACAAAACAACCAAAATGAAACAATTATTATCACATACCATTACTCTTATTTCGGAAGTTGCCATACTCTGCATAGCCCTGATATGGTACATTTCCGGAAAATCACCGGAAGCCCTGATCACCACAATAAGCACTTCTGCGGGCCTGATTACCACATTGCTTGTGAAATTTACCACCGGCTCTACTAAGTCAGGAGGTATCCACCTTACCAATAGTAACCACAACATTATCATTAGTGATAATAAAGGAGAAGTAAACGCTAACGTCCATATTAAAACAGATAAATCCCATGGCAATCTTTGAGATAGATCCAATCCACCTTGAATCCAGTAACAACAATATTATTGTAGGAAAAAATGCACAGGTAACAATTAATAATACCGTTATACAGGTTGATGAAATAGTAGCTAAATACACCCGGCAATTAGAGATACGCATACAAGAACAAAGGAAAAAATTGTACGCGAAAAGCAATTAACCGACTACCAACTAAAGGAATTAAGGGAAGAAATATATTCTCTGCAACATAAAATAAATCAAAAGGAAAAACAAGTAGCAGAAATACTCCAATTGTACGACAATAAAGATGTCTCATCCCTATCTTCAAACTACCAGGAAGCCCTCGAATTATTCTTACAGGGTGAACTGGAAAAGGCATTAGTATTATTAGATAATAAAAAGCTCGAAGACACAGAGAAACAGCAAGCAGAAAACCGTATTCTCCGTGGAAGACTCTTCTATCTGCAGGGAGACTTTCAGCAAGCCAGAAACGAATACCAGAAAGCAGTCTCTATACACACCAGTGATGAGAATATCTCCTACCTTGCCAATCTTTACATCAATTTACGTGAATATAAAAAAGCCTGCACCTATTACAGAAAGGCCATAAAAATAAGCAAAGACCGGTATAGCACCGTAAAGTATCTTACCGGATTATCATGGTGCTACGTCCAGTTGGAACAGTATGATAAAGCCGAAACCCAGATCAAAAAAGCTCAGAAATTACTTATTAATTCACAAAAAGGATGGATCGAACTTCCCTGGGCAATCACCATTGAAACATACCATACCTATGCATGGATATGCTATGAGAAAGGAGATTATAAAGAAGCAGAGCACTGGTATCATGAATTAATAAAGGCATACAGAGAATTTCTGGATGAACACAATGTCGACGATGAATGGGCTGGCTTTGCCAATATTCTGCACAGTTTTGGCCGGGTATTGAATTGCTCAAAAAACTACCAGGAGGCGGAAAAAGTCTTTCTAGAAGCCATCCATATTTATGAGGGATTAGTGGCTAAAGATCCGGAAAACTATTTACATCCCATGGCTAATACATTTGTTTATTATGCTAATCTACTTTCTAATATGCAGAGAATAAAAGAGGCCGAAGAAACCTATTTAAAGGCATTACCTATTTTCCGTAATGAGAAACTGAAAATGCACTTTTTCTACCGGACGGCCCTGTCACAAAACCTTCTTTCTTTAGGCTCACTTTATTATAATACAAAACAGTGGGATAAAGTGGAGACACCTCTCTTGGAAGCAATGAAATTATTAATTTCACTGAATAAAGAAGATCTACCTAAAGATCAGTTTAAAACCTATATGGGATACTGGATGTTAGGCCAGTCACAATTAGTATTGAACGAGACCTCAAAAGCTTCCTATTATTTCCAGTTATGCATACAATATATTGACCATCTGAAACAAATACAGGAAAATGCCTTATCTACGAAAGTACAATGTCTTTACATCTGTGGCATACTCCAGGAAAACTTAAAAAAAGAAACCGGATTACCTTTAATCCAAAACGTTTATCAACTCCAACTTGAGTATCTGGAAAAATACCCTCCAGATTCAGATTCTATTTTAGCACATATACTAATCACCCTCGCTGAGATCAAAACCAGTCATCAATCATTTAATGAAGCCGCTTCCTACCTCTCACAAGCCAAAGAAATTTACGATCAATATGCAGCTCGCGATCCGGAAAAATTTCAGGAAATAACAGAACGGTTAGAGAATGCGACGAATCAATTGCACAGATACAAAGCATTTGTTGAAGATGGAGAGTTCTCTGATGATGATCCAAATATCATTCGTATGTCTATAGAAGAATTTGCAAGAATGGGTGGCATTATTATAGATGAGGGTGAAGATTATCTCCAATAAATATTAAAAAGAATAACTAAAACTCCCCCCATAGCAGGCAGGTCCCTGCTATAAATCCGGAGATAGATCTGCCTACTTTTTCGTTTCTGCCTGCCTACCTTTTTGTTCGCAGATGCCTTATTTGCTGATCGCGGATGCCTACCTTTTCACCCGCGGATGCGGAGCTTTTTGAGCAAAGGAGAGCAGGGAGAGACCAAAAAGGTAGGCACTCCGGTATCTATAAACAAGGCAGGCGCATTTTTAAAAGTTAGCACCCACGTAAAGAGAATAAGGCAGCCGTAAGAAAAAAGCAGGCAGAGACGATCGTAAAAGGTAGGCAGGAAAAGCAATAAAAAGTAAGCATCTGCATACTTCCCCTCACAATATCCCGAAGGGATTACATGTGACTAACCGTGGGATGCACATCCCACGGTATAAAGTCCACCGCCCTGCTACGAGCCCCGGAAGGGGGTCAATAAGGATAGTGTTATTCACCTCCTACGGAGCTGGGGAGAGATGGGAGGAGATATACGCCATAGAATCTGTCTCAAAAGTACACAAATCGCTAATTTTGCTGGCGCAGATTTCCACATCTGTGCCAGCGAATGTATATCACCTACGAGATAAAGACCCGGTTGATAAAAGCAAAGCCCCTACCCTGCTCTTTTGAGCGGAATAAGGGCTTTACCGATGTGTGGTTACGCTGTTTTCAGGGTTCTCCCAGGTAGCGGACTACGACTCTTACCTGGCCGGGAGTGAGCAGGCGGTGGCCTTCTCTCCATCCGAGGTTGATAAGGTCGGTGTAGAGCTGGGTGTTGGTGAGTATCCAACGCTTCAGCCGTTTGGCCGCCGATTTGGGCAGGATCTCCGGACTGTACATCGAAGCCAGTTCCTGCCATCCGTAACTTTTCGGTTTGAAAGTAAACGTTTCATTCGTCATAGAAAATAAAATAAATTTAAGGGGATTGTTTTTCTTTAAAGATACTACACACATAGGGGGTTTTGCAAGCATTTTTACATTTTTTTACATAGAAAAAAATTTCCTCATTATGAATTTTCCCGCGTTAGGTATTTTTAACTTTTAGGTATTTTGGGGAGGGGTTTTAGAGGGTGGTTTTCTTAATAAAGATAAGACTCTCAACGGAAAAAATGGAGGGGAAAACTGTTATAAAACTATGTATGAAAAAACATATTGTTTGAGGAATATTTTATCTTTGCCCCTATAATAAGCAAACCAAATCAACCTATGGGAAAAGAATATCAACACGAACCGGAGAATTCGAAAGACAGTAAAGTATCAGAACTACTTTACAATACGGTACGGAAGCCGTAAAGGCTTTTTCTTCATCACTCTCAGAAGAGGAAATAAATCGGGAACAAATGTGCGAACAGGCACGGAAAGCAGTAGAAGATGTAAAAGCTGGAAGATTAACCAACCATGAAGAATTGAAAAACGTTTCACCTGATGAAAATCGAATGGACAAAAGAAGCACTCCAAAACCTA
>JAJQEE010000111.1 GCA_021201865.1 Tannerellaceae bacterium
GAACCCCGAAGCGGGTTCAACCCTTTCAGGGTTGTTGTGGAGAGGGTTTCGCCTATACCCCGGGTTCCACCCGGGGTTATTGGCTAAGGCCGATCTTCGATTCACATATAACTCCTTTCGGAGTAATTACTTATAAATCGTAACTTTTTAATTTTTTTGTTTTACTTTTGGGACACCTCCTTTTTTATTCCCCTGTCTTTTTCCAATGAAGGATGAGATGGTCATATGCAACAGAAAGGGTAACAACTTCTTATCCGGAAGATGATGACCTGCTGGCCATTTATGTACGACCCCTTAGGTTGAACCTCAAGGAGTTCAACCCTGAAGGTCCTGATGTTTAAGGTTGAACCTCATGACCTTTAACCCTGTACCCCCTGGGGTTCAACCTACCGGTTCGGGATCAGGCGGATAGTGGGTAATAAATAGAAGGATATCCGCTCTGTATCATAGAATTATTCTCTCCTGTTCTTCAGGAGTATCGTCAAAAGTGACCGGAAAGTGACTGAGATTTTTCAGTCACTTTCTCAGTCACCTGATTTTTGCATATTATTTATCTAATAATAAGTATTTTACAGATGGGAAAGTGACCGGTGACTGAAAAAACATAAAATGATTAGTAGAAGAATACAACTCATAGGAATCAAAAAAGACTGCTATTCCTCTCCTACAGATCAGAAGTTAATATTTACTCCTACCATGGCACTGAATCCCTGCATGGGATAGCCGTAAATATATTCGTATTTCTGGAATAATATATTATTTAATTTAATATAGGCTCCGAAAGTATCATTAAAAGTATAGGTACCTGTCAGATTCAACTCACTGATATTTTTCATCTTTAACTCTCTACCTTGGACAAGAGCATCTCTTCCGGTCGCCAGATAGTAGTCTAACAGGACGGAAACTTTGTCTACCGGACGAATATCAATACCTGCATTCATTTCCAGATCCGGTTTTCCATACGCTTCAAAATCCTCACTTACACTCCAGCTATTGTATACTCCTTTCAAGGAAACATCCAATAAATTCTGATATGCATATTTCAGTTCTGCCCCACCACGGAATACCTTAGAGTTTAATAAAAGAGCCTGGCTTATATTTCCCCAGTAAGATTGATTTACACCGTACGAATTGGACTGATTAAAGAAAAGATCATCATCGGTTATTTTATAACCGGCAAAAATAGTAAACCAGAAACCAGGTGCGACTCCACTCTTTAATCCTATGGTTGCATCCAGCCAGGTTCTGGAAGGGATGACACCATAAGAAGGGTCTATATAGCGGTTTATCCGCGAAATATCATAGGCACTGTTAGACTGGATACGTCCGTCCGCTTTTAAATACAACACGGTTTTATCTGCCACTTCCACATCTGCCGCAATATCAGGAGAAACAAAGAATTTGCTATAGTCACCTGTCGTAAACATGATATTAGCTCCTAACTTCACCTTCCAGTTATCACCGGTAATTTTATAATAAGGAGTCAGCGTAACTTCTGCATAATTTTCAAAAAGAGGAGCAATAGAAGTGGCTGAACTGAAAAGTTCCGGATCACTATAATTAAAATAATGGAGCATACCATTTACACCGACCATCTGGTTTCCTCCAAAGGCTGAAAACAATCCCAATTTCGCCCTGAAAGCATTCTCTGTCATTCCATCATAATCCGGACTATAGGCATATTTATAAGAGAAATTCTTAAAATCAATATCCAATAAATATCCCAAAGAGACCTCTTCGGAAGAGCGGACACCTGCATGTATGTTAATCAACTGGCTGGATTGATTGGTATCCATATCCGGAGTGCCGGATGCAGGATAGAAAGAGGAGATCGAGGGCTCATTCAGGTCGTAGCCATAATAGTTGAATCCTGTATATCCATATTTAACTCCCAGATCTAATTTAGCCTTACTAAAAGTATGGGCAAAATAAAGACCTCCCAGATTGTCATTCAATTTCGCTTTTACTTTCTCTTCCTCTCCCTGGAGATATTTTACATTTCCGTTCGTGGAACGGTGGGAAAAGAAAAGATTCAACTGGTCTTTCTCTGTGCTCAGGATATGATAGCCCAGATCTCCATTGAGGTTCAGATACGTACCTCCTCCGAAGTTAAAATAACCCCGGCGTTTATTATACAGCATATCGGTCATCACTTTTCCGGAAGGAAGCAGATTGATCTCCTTTTCAGGATCAGCAGCTACCGAATAGTTTGCATAGTCAATCGGCATTTTTCTTACTTCCGGTTCTTTGACAACCGGCAGCGTATTCACTTTATTCGCATCCTGAACGGAAGGATCATATTCACGCTCCAGCGTCATTTCCCGGTTCAGATTGTCTGTATTTTCCTGTGCATTCACTGTCAGAGAGGTGGCCCCCAAAAGGATCAGGCAAAAAGCTTTTATATTATATATTGTTTTCATCTCTTCTGTTATTACTTAAGTTTACTTAATCTGTCTTCGATCATCACTGCGATATCATCGCTTCCCTGATAGTTATTTTGTAAACTTGTCAGATATTGACGGGCCTGGAAGTCATCTCCCTGACGTATATAAATATCTGCCAGCAAAATAAATCCGCGGGCTAACCAATATGGGTGAGGAGTACCATTTTCGATAAAGTTCATCAATATCTTCTCCGCTTTTTCATCCTCATTCGTATCGTAGTAGATCTGGGCCAGCAGATAAGTAGCTTCCGCTCCATAGACCGTACGGGTATCCTTGTTCAATTCCTGTAAATCAGGCAACGCACTGTTAGCCTGATGCTGGGAAATGTAAGCCTTTGCCCTCGTATAACGGGCTTCCGCCATGACATCCGGTGAAAGCTTCTGTGCTTTCAGGATCGCATCTGCAGCAATCAACGCATCCTGTGAACGGCCTGTCAGCTGTGCACTACGCATCACCCCTAACTTAGCGGCTTCCCGGTTTTCCGGATTTTCCGCCACTAAATCCAACCGTTTAAAGCTTTCCAGGGCTGCCTCATAGTCTTTTTCGAGATATTCTATTTCTGCCTTACGGGCCACTGCTTCTTCGAGGAATTTCGGATCACCGCTTTCAGTGACTACCGTATATAAACGTTTAGCCTCGTTATAGTCTTTCCGGTTGAAAGCAATACTTGCCAGATAATAATTCGCATTCGCACTAAACGCTCCCTGGGGGAATGTCTGCAAATAATTCACTAAACTCTGGCGGGCTCCGTCGTTATCGCCCCGCATAAATAATTTTTCTGCTGCCAGATAGGTCAGAGAGTCCTGTTCCGAAATTTCAAAACGGACACTGCCTCCCAACGAATTCACATAGTTGGCATAGGAGTTAATATCGTTCAACTCAATATACACTGACTTCAGGTCCTGCACAGCCACTTTTGCCTCTTCACTTCCCGGATAATTACTGATCACCCGCTTATAGGCTTCTACTGATTTCTGAGGCTGATTATCATTAAAATATAATAGTCCTAACTGAATACCAGCTTTACGGGCAAGACTACTTTGCGGGAACTGGCGGATCAGTCTTTCAAATGCTTCCGCAGCAGAAGGATAATTCTCTAATAATACATAGGAACGTCCTTTTTCAAACAGTGCATCATCCACATACTGGGATTCCGGGTACTCCTGAATCAACCGGTCCATGGTACTGATCTTTCCTCTGTAATCTTTTTGCAGCCCTAAGACATATCCTTTCTGGAACATCGCATAATCTCCGGCTCCGGGTTGCAGAGAAGCTGCTTTGGTGTAGTTCTCTTCTGCCTGGGCAAACTGACGGTTGTGGAACAGACAGTCACCGATCCGGTTATAAGCATCTGCATAAGAAAGTGCTTTTTCATTGGTTTCCTGTTGGAGATATTGTCTGAACCGGCTCAGGGCCTCATTATATCGTTGCATCTTGAAATAGCTGTATCCCAGATTATAGTAGGCCAAAGCATACATATCCGTATTTCGCTGGCGGGTATTATTCAGATAGGCCTGATAGTCCGTCACAGCTTTGGCATACTCCCCTTTCCGGTAGTACGATTCCCCACGCCAGAAATAGGCGTCATTCCGTGCCTGCAGGTTATAATTACCTGCAGAGATCGCCCGGCTGAAATAGTCTATCGCCTCATCCATATGTACATTGGCAAAAGACTGAGTACCCAACTGGAATAGAATATCCTGTTTGGCTTCGAGGATTTTCGTACTCGGACGCTGGATCTTTTCAATGGATCTCAGCGCAGACTGGTAATTCTTCGTGGTCAGATAGACCTCTACCAGATAGTCATTTACTTTATCTGCATATGTTGACTGGGGAAAGTCATTGAGGAAGTTCTCAAAAATAGTCACTGATTCCCCAAAACCGGTAAATGAAGTTTCGTGGATCAGGAGAGCATAATTATAGGTAGCAATCTCTTTCACCTGCCTGTCATAAGAGGAGTTGGCTGCTGCCTGAAAAGCCATACGGGCATTATTCTTATCATGGATCTTCAGATAGCTCTGCCCTAAAAACAGGTAAGCATTCTGCGTAAGAGCATCACTCTCGCGAACAGTTTGTCCCAAAGACTGAATGGCCTTGTTGTAATCTCCTTTGTTGAAATAGGAAACACCTAAAATATACAGGTCTCCTCTGAGAGGCGTATCTGTGGATGATACATATTTGCTCAGATAGTCAATGGCTTTGTCCTGATTCCCGGTGTGGTAATAGGCATTTCCGACGATCCGGTACACTTCACTGTTATTTTTACTATGGGGAAAAGCAACCAATAATTCTTCTCCATCTGAAATAACCCGGTCATATTTATTCTGAATAAAATAGATCTGGGTAATATAGTACATAGATTGTTCCCGGTAATCCGGATATTCTTTCAACCGGGTAAACTCAACTAATGCATTGCTATAGTCTCCGGTCGCATAATCGATATAAGCAACATAGTAAACAGAAGGATTCCGGTAGGTCGTACCGATCTGGGAAATCCGTGTAAAATAGGAACGGGAACGATCCATCTCGCCCGTCTGAAGCAAAGAATAAGCCAATCTGAAACTACAGGCTTCCTGTTGTTCTGTTCCCAACAAATCGATATCCGCTTCCGACAGCCAGTAAACAGCTTTCTGATATTCTTCCTTAGCAAAGTGTGCGGAACCAATTAAGAAACTGATCTCATCTTCATGGCGGGAATCCGGATAGGTTTCCAGATACTCCTTCAACAGCTCAGAAGCATTTTCCCGTCCTTGCTCATAGGCAGCATATACCAGCATATAATCCGCCTCCTGGATCAGGTCTGCATCTTTGGCCTGCAATTTGTATGCCTCCAGCTTATCCATACAGCCTGCATAGTTTTTAAGGCTAAACATCTCTTTCCCTTCTATAAAAAGGCGTTCAGGTGTTTCAAAACGGTGAGTCCGTTGCGCATTTGTTGTTAAACTACCTATTACAAGACATAGCGGAATAAGTACTCTTCTCATCCTCATGTGTTTTTTTATACAAGTATTTTAAAATACATGTTTGTTGAATGTTACAAATATAAAGAATACCCCTTAATATAGAGGTAAAGTAATTTCCAAAAAGACTTAATATTTAGTCCTGTACAGATCAACTGCTTTTTTGATGGAGTCAAGGCCAAACTTTTGCGGATCCAGATCTTCCGGCCGGAGGATCAGGATCTCAGCCGCATCATCACAGGCAACCGCCTGGTCAAATCCATCGACTACACATTCAAAAAAGAGATCTAATGTATGAACGGAAAAACCCATAAAAAGGTATATATTAGGTAAAGAAAAAAGATAACGGCATGAAACCGGTACCAGTCCGGTCTCCTCTTTTATCTCCCGGACCACGGATTCTTCTGCCGTTTCATACATGTCCGCAAATCCTCCGGGAAGATCCAATGTCCCGATAGCCGGATCTTTTGCTCTTCTCACGACTAACAATCCTCCTTTGCGGTTCTTCAGGAAACAGGCCGTTGAGGCGGAAGGGTTAAAATAGTAGACAAACCCGCAGGCAGCACAATGTTTTGCTTTTTCATTACGTATCTCAAAATGAGTATCGCCACAGGAGGGGCAATACCTGAACTGATCTAAAGGATGGTTCATCGGATCTGTATTTGAATAGAAAAGGGTGACCTGAAAGCCACCCTTCTATACCATTGGAAAAATTCAGTTTACACCTCTTTTACTTCCCAACCCAAAGCACTTGCTCCTAAAACAGCAGCGTCACTTTCTTTCAATTGAGAGAATAATAATTTAGTTTTACCGGCAAATACTTTCAGGATATTCTTTTCCATAGCATCTTTGATCGGATTCATGATCAGATCTCCGGCTTTTGTCAGACCACCAAACAGGATGATCGCTTCAGGACTTGAGAAAGCAATGAAATCCGCGAAAGCTTCACCTAACATGGTTCCGGTTGCTTCGAAAATTTCAAGTGCGATCTTATCGTTCTTCATAGCAGCATCAAACACATCTTTGGAGGTGATCTCATCCGGATCCAGATCACGTAACACACTTTCGTCGTGACGGATTTCCAGATATTCGCGTGCCGTACGTGCCACACCTGTTGCAGAAGCATATGCTTCCAGACAGCCCTGACGACCACAACCGCAAACACGGCCATTGTTCCGGCGCATAATTACGTGGCCCAGCTCACCGGCAAAACCATCATGTCCGTACACTAAGTTTCCACCGATCACGATACCACTCCCTACACCTGTACCTAAAGTAATTACAATAAAGTCTTTCAGACCGCGTGCCGCGCCATACGTCATTTCACCGATAGCTGCCGCATTGGCATCATTGGTCAAAGTAACAGGGACATTACCCAATTTTTCACTGATTAATTGTGCCAAAGGAATTTTTCCTTTCCATGGCAGGTTTGGAGCAAATTCAATACAACCGTTAAAGTAGTTTCCATTCGGAGCACCTACACCAATACCTTTGATCTTATCCAGACCACCAGCCTGATCAATTACCAGTTCCAGCCCTTTCGCCAGTTCAGTAATATAATCATTGACATCAGCATACTTGCCTGTTTTGATTGAACCACTATACAAGATTGTACCTCTTGCATCCACTACGCCAAATACCGAGTTAGTACCGCCTATGTCGATACCTACAACATAAGGTTTCTCCATGATTTTATATTTAGGATTAATAATGCTCGAATAAACCGAGAAGCAAATATAAGAGGATTCTTATAAGTTTCATCATTTTTTATTCTAAAAAAACAGAAACGTTCTAAGTTAGGTGATGTTACATCTGTTTCATCTGTCTTTTTACATTTAATTCCATATTTACACAATACAGACAAGAATAAATCCTCCTCCATCTTTTTACGAAATTTATCTCATCATCCGTTTTTTTCAGCATATTCCACATTTTTCGTAAATAAACGATCTGAACATTCCGGTAAATACCTATTAAAAAAGCGGGTAAAACCAACGATTAATCGTATTTTTGATGCACCTATAACGCTAACCATCGAAGAGAAAAAACAAATGCCAAAATTGACAAACATTATTGAACGCTATCAGACTGAACAGCCCGTGTTGTCGGTCCGGATACAACCGCCCATGGAAAGGATCCCGGATCTGTTTGAGGAATATGCCACCCGAATCTCTTCCTATGCCAAACAGTTCGGAGTAGAATTGACAGATGTACCTTTTGTGATCTATTATGATTATCTGGCAATGGATATGCAACGGGTAGATGTGGAAATATGCTATCCGGTGTCCAAACCGGTACCCTCTGCAAACGAGATCGTCTCGAAGGTCATCCCTCCCAGTAAAATCATTTTCAGTATGCACCGGGGACATTTTACAGAGACTTCTCCACTATATGGAGAAATGACCTCCTGGATCATGGAAAAAGGATACGAGCCTAAAGGCCCCTCCTACGAATACTATTTCAACGGGTTTGATTATCCCGGCTATGATCAGTTGATCAAAGTGGTCATACCTTTTAAGTAATTGAAAATTAAAAATGGAGAATTGAAAATTGTTACTTTTCAATTCTCCATTTTTAATTATTTAATAGTTCAGGGGTAAAATTTCGATCCAGTAATCGTCCGGATCATTGATAAAATATAACCCCATTTCTGTGTTCTCATAACAAACACATCCCATCTCTTTATGGAATTTGCGAACTTCTTTATAATCGCCTTCTACTTTAAAGCAGAGATGGCTTTCATTATCACCCAGTTCATAGGCTCCTTCCTTATCTCTCAACCAGGTTAGTTCCAGCAGGAAACCGGTTGTGTCATCTGTCAGGTACACTAAAATAAAAGAACCGTCTTCCGCTACTTTACGACGCTTTTCTTTTAGCCCCAATGCTTTGTTATAAAAAGCAATACTCTTTTCAATGTCCTGGACATTGATATTAAAATGATCAAATCTTCCTTTAATTTCCATCTTCTATATATGATTAAATAATGATAGATTGTCCGGGATAAGTAATTTCAAAAAAACAACATCCTTTGGAC
>JAJQEE010000149.1 GCA_021201865.1 Tannerellaceae bacterium
TAAATCTTCCGGACAGGACTGGGTGAAACCCGGGGTTATTGGCGAAGTCCGATCTGCGATTCACATGCAAGCCCTTGGGGCTTATAATCTGTAACTTTGTCAAAGAGCATATAGACTTTTGGGAAACTTACAATAACAGGATAGGTTGGAGATGGAATGTTAAGAGTATAAAAATCAGATAAATTTATAAGAGGAAATTGTATGTTTGTAAAATAGAAGAATAGAAATAAGTAGCTTATTCTAATTTGTGTATCCATGAAAATGATTGTTTACCTATTCCGGTTCTCATTCTATATTCCTTCTATCCATATCCTGAAAAACTATAGAGTGAAACAAAGTAAATAAGTATGAAGAATGTAATCATCTGTTTTCTATTGACCGGATTAATCGTAGGTTTGCCCGGTTGTAAACAAACCGGTTCACAACAGGTTAAAAGTGAAGAAATTGGTCCTTCCCCTTCTTTTGTGGAGCAGTCAGCAGATCACCAAATGGAGGCTAATCAATATTTTGCACGTTTGATGGATACTTTCCGGAAAGAGGCGGGTGGAAAAGAAAATGTTTATCCGGAATGGTATGCCGGAAGCTACATTACGCCGGAAGGAAAACTGAGTGTCCAGGTTCAGGGCGATACGGTCAGTGCCCGGGCACAGATAAACAAAGCTGTAGGCAGTGATCATGTAATACTCGAATCTGTTACTTTTTCCCGTACTACTTTGCAGGCTTTATCAGATCAAATCAGTCACTTTCTGACATGGAATCCTCAACATCCCCTTTCAAAAATAATTCCAGGATGGAGCATCGATGAGTATTCCAATACGTTACATGTCAATTTTATAAAAGATGATCCGGAATTAATGAAAGTATTCCGGCAAGAGATTTCAAACTCTCCGGCTATCCGGCTCGTTGTGAGTGGCAGAGTCGAAAAGATTGCTAATGGCGGCGGGCAGGTTACGTGTCATGACTGTGGGGTAACTGTACGAACAATCAAACCGCTTTATCATCCCGCAGACGGGGCTGTCGATATAGAAGTCATAAACAACACTCAGGAAACCATGGAAATGTGGGACGAATTTATCGAATATTATAACGGTACAGGCTGGGACCGGATTTTAATAGAAGGTTTTTTGCAGTTACAGGTTCTAAAGACAGTGCCTCCAAACAGTAGCCATGTCTTTAATGTTTCCCTGCATCCGGTTTTATATGAGTATGAACCCGGCCGTTACCGGATATGGAAAACAGTCAAAGGTTCTTCCAGTGGTGCCTCTTACAACATTGCTGCCGAATTTGAGCTGGAAGCCAATCCTCCGGTAACCCTTTCATCCACACCGGCCGCTTATAATTATCCGGCCACTACTATAACAGTAACAATAACGAACGGTCTGACAGAAGAATTACAGGTCATGCCTGGCTTCCGGATAGAATCCAGTGATTTTTTTAGCTGGCAACTTATCGAAGAGGGCAACTTATCCCAACCTCTCCGGGTCGCAGCCGGTAAAGAGGAGCAAATCGTAATCCCATTAAGCCAAAGTCAGCCATATGCTTCCGGTTATAGCAACGGGGTATTCCGTATAAAAATGAAAACCGTAACGAACAGTGGCCAGGAATATGAGCTGATCTCCTCTTTCTGGCTCAGATATGAATATCAGTAATGTTATTTTACGGATTTCTATTATTCAGACAATTTATTCCGTTCGTAATAACCGGCTCCAATTCCTTTATACAAAATTCCGCCTATTATCACTAATACTAATCCAGTGATATAGGCAGTGGTGTAATTACTCAGGTCAGCAATATATCCGCCGGCCAGCACACCAATCCCGATCCCCAGATCTCCGGAAATATAATAAGATGAATTGGCAGTACCCCGTTGGTTGTGAGTTGCCAGATTAATAAAAATAGCCTGGAATGCAGGAAAGACATATCCATAGGAGACGCCCAGCGTGAAAGCAGAGAAGTAGAATGAGAAAGCCGTTTTCAGGAAAATAAATATTCCATAGCTACCAATCATCAAAGCTATTCCTATAAAGATCACTTTATTTAATTTGCTGGCTTTCATTAATCCGGCAGCTAACAGGCGTGAACTGATCAACCCGACGGAGAAAATGGCAAAAAACATACCCGTACCGGTTGTCAGCCCCACTTCATCGACGCCATAAATGGCTACATACGTGGTCAGCATTCCGTAACTGAAAGATAAAAGAGTAAAAATAAGAGCACAGGGTAAACCTTTCATTAAGAAAAAGCGGTCTAAAGAAATAGGCTCCGTATTCTTTTTGACAGGTAGAAGGACCGTTTTTATCATAAGAGCACAGAAAATCCCTATCACACCGGCAATCAGGGAAGTCATAAAAACATAGGTGTAATTTTGTAGACTATCAAAAAGAAAAAGTGAAGCGGTAGGGCCGGCAGCCATGGCCAGGTTTGTGGAAAGAGCGTAATATCCGATCCCTTCATTTCGCCGGGAAGCCGGCATAACATCTATCGCTACTGTGGAATTAGAGATCGTAACCATCCCAAATGCCATTCCATGCAGAGCTCGCAGAATAGCAAAAACAAAAAGTGTAGTGGCCAGTATATAGCCTCCGAAAAATGCGACAAACAGACAGTAGCAAATGATCAGTAGTAATTTACGGGGAAGCGAATCAACTAAATATCCTCCAAAAGGACGTATAAACAAAGCGGTGATCGTGTATGAAGAAAGAATAATACCTGCCAGTGATTTCCCGGCGTCAAAATGGTTTATTAAATAGATGGGTAGTATAGGAAGTAGAAGATAGAAAGAGAAAAACATCAAAAAACTGCTCAGAAACGACCATATATAGGCTGAGGTCAATAATTTATCTTTCATCAATATTCATTTATCTGTTTACCGGGCAAAGGTAATCAGGGGAAAACAGTCTATTTTTACCTTTAAATTTCATTTTTCTTTGTCTGTAGGAGTCAGCTTTTACCTATTTTTGTCTATGCAAACAGAACAGAGACTTTATAAATTTGACGATCCGGTATATTATACCTCTTACAACCGGGTTACCTACCGCGAAATTGATGAACCTTTCCACCGGCTGATCCATATCATAGAAGGTTCTTTTCGTATCACACTCTCTGGTAAAGAATATGACGCAAGCGAAGGAGAATATATGTTATTAACCAAAGGAAATCTGGCACGGATCCAAATGATACCTTCACCTGAAAGTGGTTTTTTTAGATTAGTATGCCTGAATCTCACAGATAAAGCATTAAAACGCTATCTTCAACAAAATACGTATCCCGAATACAGGTATTATAATCCGGTAACGGTAAAAAACTACTGGCTGATGATTTGTGGGATATCCTGTTTGCAGACTTGAAACTGTCTATTAGCAGGAACTATTTATTAGATAGAAACCTAATGAATATGAAAGTGCAACAGGCTATTTATATACTGTCTCTTACAGATAAAGAATTAATGTTTTCTTTGTTTCATTTTGGTGAGTTTCCGAAGAAAAATCTGAAGGAATATATGGAACAAAACTATATATTTAATGTACCTTTAAAAAGTTTTGCTGAATATTCAGGGCGAAGTCTATCCACTTTTCGCAGGGAGTTTGTGAAGATATTCCAGATGACTCCTACCCGTTGGCTTCTTTCCAGACGGTTGGAGGAGGCATATAAAAGACTGGAAAACGGAACCGTTAAACCTGCGCAGATATACTGGGAACTGGGGTTTGAAACACAGGCTCACTTTAACCGTTGTTTCAAGCAGAAATATGGTATACCCCCGGGACAGATCAGGAGGGAGCATACTTCAGGCTAAATAAAGTAACTTTATATATACTCAATGAAGAGAAAATTTACCAATTTATTCATGGCGCTATGCGTCAGTGTGATCGCATTCATTTACCGGTTATACAAGAGTAAATAAATCTCCTTTCCTATTCCTATATTCCTTTGCTCCATATCAGTTGGTAGGGACAAAAAAGTGTTATTTTTACAAATGTAATTCCGGGGAAGTAATCTTTTTGTATATTTATGCTCTCTCTTAAGATACAAACCACAAACAAAGATTCATATCTGATGTTTAATGAGAAACGATATGAAAATAAACGCTTTATTACATTTAAAAACAACAAAAGTGTTCCTGACCCTGCTCCTTTTGTTTGTTTTCTTTTCCCGGACTGTCGCTCATGAAAACCGGATTTTGTTTAATCGCCTCGGAGTCAATCAGGGGCTTTCCTCCAATGAAATTAATTCTATCATAAAAGATAGCAGAGGTTTTATGTGGTTTGGAACCCCGGAAGGGTTGAATTGTTATGACGGGTATGAATTTACCTGTTACAAACCGGAGAGGGCGGACTACTTTTACTCTGAAGCATATATTATCCATATGGTGGAAACGCAGGATGATAAGTTGTGGCTAACCTATCAGGACGGAAGTATCCGGATATTTGATCTCCGGGAAAATAAATTTTATCCCATACAGGAAATAGGCCGTTCTTTACATTTGCCTTCTACCATTAGCCATGTGTTTCAGGAGCCAGAAGGAAATCTGCTGTTTGCAACAACAGATCACCGTTTGTGTAAATATGACTACACAACAGCCTCTATTATTGATTACCCGACAGATCTGATAGCCGGAAAAGTCTCGGATGTCGTTTGCAAAGAGGACTATTTATATGTTATCTACTATACGGGGATTGTGGAGATCCTGGATCTGAACCGGAGGGAAAGTATTAAAAATAGCCGCTATCTGCAGTCCAGAACACAGTACCGGCGCTATCGTTTGTTTGTAGATACGGATCGTGAAGTGTGGATCTATTCCGATCCCCATAGCGGACTTTTCCATTTCAGTCCGTTGACAGACCGCTGGGAACATTTCTCTGAATCTTCAGTCCTCCCTCTCTCATCTTCCATTATCAGGAAGGTAGAGGAAGGTGAAGAGGGTGTGATCTGGGTTGCAACAGATCATGGAGGGATTAATCTGATCGATAAAAAGAAGAGACAGATCCGCTACCTGAAGAATAACCATTTTGACATGCATAGCATTAGCCAGAATAGTGTCATTGCTCTTTATAAAGATGACACCGGTGTATTGTGGGCAGGAACCTATAAAAATGGAGTAAACTATTATCATGAGAGTATTTTTAAGTTCCGGACATTTTGCTATCCCATATCCCATGAACTGGAGGCCGGGATTAATGACAGCAATTGTGTATATGAAGATCGCCGGGGAAATTTATATATCGGAACAAACGGCCATGGACTGCTTTGCTACAACAGGTCTGCCGGCACCTATAAAAAATATGTCCATGACCCTTCAGATCCCCATAGTCTCCGTAGCAATGTAATCGTCTCTATGGCCGCAGATAAATGGGGGAATCTCTGGTTAGGAACCTATACCGGAGGGATGGACTGCTTTGACGGGGAACGTTTTATTCATTACCAGTGGGACAGGGATTCCCAGAATGGGGTTTCCGATAATAATATTTACTCTTTATATATAGATGAAAAGGATTATTTGTGGATCGGCACCTTAGGAAAAGGAATTGACCGGCTGGACCTTCATACGCATGAATGGAAACACTACTTCGTCTCAGAAGAGAATCTGCAGGCAAATAATGTGTATACTATTGCTAAAGGGCAGGAGGGGCAGCTTTATATTGGTACAATATCCGGATTGTATATACTGGATACCTCTACGGATAAGATCACCCCATTTACTACCGGAAATGAGCATCAACCCTATTTGCGGGGAAAAATGATCCATGCTGTTTATCAGGATAATGACGGTGTCTTATGGATAGGAACCAATCATGGACTGGATATTTATGATACAAAAACAGCTATGTCTTACCGGGTCAATAAAAGCAGAGGACTACCGGATAATAATGTGGTTTCTATCACGCAAGATGCCAATGGACATCTGTGGCTGGGTACCAAAAACGGATTAGCTCAGTTAATCCCCTCCGGCACGGAACCATTCACATTCGATGTCCGGTCTTATTATGAAGATGAAGGTGTTCAGGGACCCCAATTCAACAGGAATAGCCTTTGTCACACGGCTTCAGGAGAACTGGTGTTCGGAGGAGTGGAAGGAGTGACTCTCTTTGATCCGCTGAAAATAAAATATAATCTGAATCCTCCCCAGGTCGCTATTACTTTTCTGGAGATACAAAACAGGAAGATAGAACCCGGTTCGTGCTACGACGGGAAAGTTATTCTTAAGGAAGATATCCGGTACACGAAGGAATTGATACTGGATTACAGGGACCGGAATTTCACTTTGAATATCGCTGCCTTAAACTACATTTTTCCCCGGAAAAGCAATCTGGCTTTTAAGATGGAGGGATTTGATGAAACCTGGACTACAGTGGATGCTTCGAGCAGGAGTATCAACTATATGAATATGTCTCCAGGCAGCTATCTCTTCAAAGTGAAAGCTGAAAATAATGATAAAGTGCAGAATCCGGAAACCTACCAGTTCAAAATAACGATTCTTCCTCCTTTCTGGATGACTACCTGGGCTATTTTACTCTATGTGGTTTTGTTACTGGGTTTTGCCCTGCTGGTCATACGCATCATTTCACATGTGGAACATAAAAAGTCGGAAAAGCGGCAAAAACAGCTTCTGATCGAACAAAAGCATGAGATGGACGAATTGAAACTCCGTTTCTTTACCAATGTAAGTCATGAATTCCGTACACCTCTGACCCTCATTGTCAATCCTCTCGAACGATTGATCAAAAAAGATACGGACCCGGAAAATATCACCCTTTTAAAACTAATCCACCAGAATGCCAACCAGCTTTTAGATCTGGTCAATCAACTCCTGGATTTCCGGAAATTAGATATGCAGGGAGATGTGTTAACACTATCGGTAGGGGATATTATCCCCTTCATTCGTGATATTGTGTATTCTTTTAAAGAATTATCAGGCAGGAAAAACATACGTTTCTTCTTCTCTTCAAGCTTTGATTCTTTACCCATGGAATTTGATAAAGATAAAGTGTATAAGATCATGGTGAATCTGCTAAGCAACGCGTTTAAGTTCACTCCGGAAGGAGGGGAAATAAAAGTGAATGTTTCCCTGTCTTATTCCACCCCTTCCCGGTCGGAAGAGTTGATCATTCAGGTCATAGATACGGGCATTGGCATCAAACAAGAGGATCAATCCAGGATATTTGAACGTTTTTACCAGTCTATTGATCTGGAAAAAGATAATCATAGCCAGGGAACAGGGATCGGACTCCATTTGTGTCAGGAGTTTGTGAAATTACATGGAGGAAAACTCACCGTGGAAAGTGAGTTAGGCAAAGGCTCGGTTTTCACTGTTTCCCTGCCGTTTAACAACAAAAATTTGCATGAGATATCTCATGCTGCTGCTTCCACTACAGTGGAAGCAGCAGCAGATGCCTTAAACAGGGAAAATATACCCGGAACAGAATCTGTTCCGGGTATGAAAGACGGTAAACCGGTGCTGGTTGTCATTGATGACAACGCTGGTTTCAGGAAATTTATGACCCTCTCTTTGCAGGATGAATTTTCCGTGTATGAAGCACCGGATGGGGAAAGCGGCTGGGAAATCATTCTGAAAGAGATGCCTGATATGATCGTTTGTGATGTAATGATGCCGGGTATAGATGGATTTGAATTGTGCCGGAAAGTGAAAAATGATTTACGAACCTCTCACATCCCGGTCATTTTATTGACGGCTAAATCCGGCGAAGAGAGTAAAATCGCAGGTCTGGAATCCGGAGCAGATGATTACATCGGAAAGCCTTTCAATATGGATATGTTGATCCTCAAGATCAGACACACGCTGGAGCTCCGGGTTCAGATGCAAAAGAGAATACTTCAGTTTTCATCCAGCGGTATCCGGCTGTCGGATGTAAAAGTAAACTCATTAGATGAAGAATTAATAAAGAAAGCGGTTTCTTACATCGAAGAACATCTTTCTGACCCTCAGTTATCCGTGGAGAAAATAAGCCGTGAGATGGGTATGAGCCGGGTAAATTTCTATAAGAAAACGCTTTCGATGACAGGAAAATCCCCGGTAGAGCTTATCCGGATGATACGAATCCATAAGGCAGGAAAACTTCTTGAAAACGGACACATGCGCGTGAGTGAAGTGATGCTCGAAGTAGGGATCAATGATATAAAATTATTCCGGAAGTACTTCAAAGAAGAATTTGGCGTATTCCCATCCAACTACACTGGAAATAAATAGACCCGTTTGGAAGGGAAAGATTTTCTGTTAGCACAAGGAAACCCTGTAAATCCCATGAAAGTTCCCCTTTTGAGTAAATGTGTAAAACCTCATTTATAAATCCAACTAACTTACGAATTGTAAGTCATCAGAGTTTACCTTTAGTTAATGACCCCGATTTCTATGTTAATTTCCAAGTGATTATTTGTTATTAATTAGTTATTAA
>JAJQEE010000091.1 GCA_021201865.1 Tannerellaceae bacterium
ATATAAAACCTTATGAATTTCTTGCATATAAAATTCCAAATAAAATATATACTAAGTACATAGAGTACACCTTTACGAGAACATATAATAGAATATTAAGTCAACCAAGATCTATAATTAGTGATAATGCTGTTGAAATATTTACTTCTACAGAAAAAATCGAACGTTGGACAAACCTTCCTCACAACTCTGTTTCTAAACCCATTATGAATATTCCTAAATGGGAAGAAAATCCTACAAATATCGCATTAAAGTATTACACAGGTTATAGTAATTATAAAATAAACCAAGTTGTTGTAAACTTGGACAGTTATACTTTTAATAAAGCCATATATCAAAATAAAGAGATCTTTCTTGATTGTGTAGAAAAATATAATTTAATAAAAAAAGAGATCATAACCCGTACACTTAATGAAAGCGTATTAGCTATACACTGGAAACATTTGAGAAATATAAATTCATATTTAGGAGTAAATTTATCAGAACTAAAAGCCGGAAAGAAATATAAATATATTGGATTTATCAGTACCTCATTAAACCTTTCCTATAAGGAAGATTATGATGGGAATGATAAACGAACACCAGCAGGCCATATTCTTTTCTTTTTAGAAATACCTAAAGGGACCCATTGTATATATCCATCTAAAGATATTTCAAACAGAGAAGAATATGAACTGATTGTAAATTTAGATCAATATATATTAATAGAAAAAATTCATCACCGGACATTAGGTTCTGCCATCATAAAAGGAAAGATTGTTAGTTCTTGATTATAATACTGGCATCTCCTGATAAACTCTACCTTTGATCATTTTACCATTCATCTGTTTACTCCTCTTCACCCCATCACTACCCCATGTTCCCCACTGTTTAAAGAAGAAGGAACATTTTTGCAAATAGGCCTGCTCCTGAATAGAAAGAACCCACTCTTCTTTCATAGGACGTGCCCTGTTACCACTCTCTCCACCGACAATAACCCAATCAATACCGCTTAAATCCATTTCTCCTAAATCCTCTAAAAGAGGTTCACAGGATAGAAACTTAATAGGTGCATCCAATTTTCGAAGATCATCTATCCGGGATTTGGAAGATGATGCTTCTACTGTAACACCCAACCAGGCATTAGAAGGAATCCGGTGAGTTTGAAAAAACGCAGCCATCCGATCGGCTCTTTTGGTCAGTAGTTGATATCTATGCCAGGGAGTGACCTCAATCGTATAAAGAATTTTCTCTATAAACGTGTCAGGAACATCTTTATGGAACAAGTCACTCATCGAACACACAAAAATAGTATGTGGAGTTTTCCATTTAAGCGGCTCATCCAATACTTTTTCATGTAAGGCCAGGTCAAATCCGTTTTTATATTTAGGTTGCCCCATCGCTTTTAATCGCTGAGACATACCTTCCGCATAACAATTTTTACAACCTGCCGATATTTTGGAACATCCTGTTACCGGATTCCATGTCTTATCTGTCCATTCTATCTTAGTTGTTTTCATTTTTCTTTTCTAATAGGAATGTTACCTTAGGATATTCTTCTTTATAATATTTCCAGTCTATATAAAAAGCACCCTTTTTAGGCGGTTTACCATTTTGCAAATTTACGACTTTAAATCCGGAATTACTTTCCTGTATTTCTTTTAACACAGTAATAGCCTGTTTAGGAAGATATTCATTCCGTAAAATAATTTGATAAAGCTCTTTATTGGTAATAGGACTTTCCAAAGCCTTCAGCAGGATATTTTTTAAGACCTCTGCCAATTTATTCTTCGACTCCTCTTCAAAGTGCTCATCAAATAATCCAGCTCCGGCATGCGGTTTCGGTAACTTAAAACCCCGCCCCGCCTCTGTGTCAAGCTCCCATTTAACTTCTAAAATCTTTTGAAATCCATAGATATGGGAACTCATAAAGAAAAGGGCAAAATAATTACTTGCATCTCTTTTTATATAGTAAGAAGTAGTATAGAAATTACCCCCATATTTCAGAGCCTCTTTTATATAGTTGATATATTCCATGACCTCTACCTGCTGGGTACGAATGATATGGTCTTCTTCAAAATAACTGTATACAAACTCACGTAAAGGACGGTATTGCTCTGTTTCCTGATCCTGAACGGCCTTGCGGGTGAACCGGTGCATATGAGAAATAGGCAAAAACAGAATAATTTCTGTTTTTCCATTTGCCATCAGGTCATATAACATCTCCTTCTTTATATTTTTATAACCGTAGGGATCAATAAAAATAAGATTACGGGTTTTCCGGGAAGATTGGGATACCTGCTGTTTTACGATCTGAAACATTGTCTCTATATCCAGATTATAATCCGTCACCTCACAATATCCCTTATTCTTTTCCCCGATATAGGCTTTTACAGCTTCCACTTTCTCTCTCTCCTTATCATTTATTATCAAATGGATTTCCGATTCGGAAGGTTCATGGATACGAAGTAGCTTAATGGCATCAAAGGCAATCACCGGACTTCCCTTACCCCCATCTTCATATATTCCCATCCCACAGAAGACATCATATATATTTATCCTTTCTATATGAGGAGAAAGATTCAGGATGCGTAAATAACGCTTCAGGTAATTAGCATAGAACTCAACTTTTGCCTGAGAGTGGATTTGCAAAGTTGTTTTTACAGGGTTTGGCAGTGTTTTCTTTAACATATATGTTAAGTATAGTGGTTACAAAGCAATAAAACAAAAACATCTTATAGGTAGGCTAACTTCCGGAATAGCATACCTATAAGATGCTTTTATTTCTATTCCAGATAATTCTTTACTGTCATCTTTATAAGCTCCGCATGCTTATAAATATCTTCCAGTGATTCAATCAGATGCCTGGTCCCTTTCTTTTCCGCATCAAAGGTTTCCAGATATTTTTTACCACCATTAAAATGTAACCGGCAAATAGGTTTCCTGTTATTATTATCCAAAAGGATACCAAAATAAGACTGAGTATCCCGATGGTAAATTCTGTTTATATCTTCTATACAACCATACAGAATTGATTTTACAATATAAAAACCCTGCAATTCTTCCTCGGTAGTTATTATCAATGGATTTTCTTCTTCACTTCCAATCGCCTCTTCAACAGGCTTTTCTTTGGCAGTATCTCGACCCTGGCTACTGTTCAATGCAGCTTTAAACCTATCATTTACAATATCATTCTTCCATTGGTTCATTGCCGACTTAAGCAAATTCTCAAACTGCTCATACACTTTAGGAGTAATCATTCCATCATACACCTGTTTAGCAAAATACTTCACAAAGTCGGGTGTAGGATTCGCAAACTCTGCAGACAATAACTGCTTTAATTCATTTGTATATTTCAACTCATTAGCAGTATTCATTATATTATTTACATCAAAATAAGATTTATGGAATTTCTTCAATTCCATAATCTGATCATCCTTAATATCCAACATATTAACTTCAAAGAAAGGCTTCTTATCCATTATGTTCTCTTTTTCCAGATCAGTATAAAACCGGTATACAATCCCATTAGTCAAGATCCCGAATTTGGCTTTCGACACATGGAAATACCGGAGTAACTGATTATCATGTAAAGTTAAATCCTGCAAACAATGTTTACACTCAATGAGCATAATAGGCTCACCTTCTTCCATAATGGCATAATCATTTTTTCACCCTTTTTAGTACCAATATCACAAACAAATTCCGGCAATACTTCCATAGGATTAAAAACATCATACCCCAAAGCATTAATGAAAGGCATAACAAATGCATTCTTCGTGGCTTCTTCTGTCTGGATATTATCCTTCATTTTAGCTACCCGGTCTGATAACTGTCTGATCACATCTTTAAAGTCCATCGCTATTAGATATTAGATTTTATATTTTTAATTTCTTCTGTAAGAGATTCAATTTTTTCTGACAACGACCTTATCTCCCGTTCCAAATCATCATTATTGTCGCTCACCATTGCATCAACAAAAATAGAATTAATAAGAGACATCCCTAAAATTCCTCCTCCAAACAAGATCAGAACAAAATAAAGTTTTGAAAGAAAACTAACAAAGGCACTTGTTCTTTCTGCAATTAAATCAGGAATTTCATACCATCCTTCAATCGAAAAGATACGGAATATGGAATAAAGAGAAAGTAGAGGTGTTTCAAAATACTCCGGTGCCACTTCCTTAAACAAAGAACAGGTTAATACAGAGATTATAAACAAAAGGATAAAGAAAGCCAATACTACAATATAAGAGGCCTTAATTGCATTATTCACTCCTGCTATTATGGAATTTATATTAGGTACAAATTTTATTAACCGGAAAGACTTGAAAAGACGTAACACCCTTAACGTGGTTAAAAATTCCAGTGAAACAGCATGCTGGAAATTTAATATATCAAGCAATAAAGAAATACATGCAATAGTAATCAAAACAAAGTCCAACTTGTTCCAATTACTTTTCCAATAATTCCTTACTCCATAATAATTCAGTTTTGTGATTAACTCTATAAAGAACAGAAGAGTAAAAATATTATCTAAATAATATACAAAATGAGGTATACCATTAAACTCCTGTACAAAAATAACAATTGAGTTCAACAATATTAAAGATAAGATAAACTTATCATTTAAGAATATTTTTCCAGCCTGCATATTAGTATTAGATATCCTTTAAGCCACGAATCTATAAATATTTTTAAGAAAAACAAAGCAAATTTGTTTTAAAAGAGACTATTTTATTGGATCTGGATAATATAGCTTCTATTATCCATAGGCTCTTCCTATCCTGCGACCCCTGCCTATAATTTCTTATACCTGTTTTTAATTCTTCGCTGGATAGTATTTGTCCTGCTTCCACCTGTTTGACTGCCCGGTCAAAATTTTCCTTAATTCATGTATGGTATACTGGTATAGGACAATAACAACCTGGTCTTTCCCATATGCAATAACTGGTTCTGAGACTTTACCATATTCAGGATTCTCCGGCCCGTGATTGTATTTCTTTTCCATAAGTTAGAGGATCTGGATTATACCCACAAATATAAAACATATCTCATACTACACACTGTTTACACACTAGTTTTAAACAGTTTACCCCAATAAATGTCCCGCCACATGATTATTAGTGATATATCGAATAACGTACACATCCTCAGGATATTCATTAAAAAACACATACTAGGTTGTATGTTTATTCCTCCGGCAGCAGATATAATATAAATCCGTTCCATAACGGGAAAAGCATACAGGAGCTTCCCTTTTAACTTTGAGGTGGATCGTTGTTTCTATCTCTGTCCTTAATAGCCGGATATATTCTTTAGCCGATTCCCTGAATCCGAAATAATTTTTATAGTATAAGATTTCTGTAAGGTCGCTAAGGTAGTATTTTACGGTTTTGGTATAGAATATTCTCATTTCTTCTTATCGAATAATTCATCAATAAAGTGATCCATATATTCGATTAGTTCATCTCCGGTTATTAACTCCTGCATATCTTCTTCTGTCAAAGCAGGGGATAATTTTGGTTTCGCAAGGTATTCCATCATCGGCTCACTAACTCCCCTTTCCTCTGGCTTCATTTCTTCATATTCATATTTCTTTCCCATAAGTTAAATGATTTGGATTATATCCACAAAGATAAAACATTCTCTGAAACACATGTTTTTTAATACATAGTTTTACAACAGTTTACTCCAACAAATGCCCCGCTACATGATTATTAGTTATATAACGAATGATATAAATATTAGTTTCATGGTGAGTAAAAAAGAAATACCACGTAGTTCGTTTATTCTTCCGGTAAGTAGCATACCAAAGGTTATTACCATATCTGTAAAAATACTTCGGGGATTCTCGTTTCCGTCTTAATGGGTGTGTCGTTTCGACCTCCCGGACTAAAGAACGTACATATTCCCTGGCATTTTCTTCAATACTAAAATAATGATTATAGTATAATATGTCAATTAGTTCGCTAAGGTAGGCTTTGGTTAATTCATTAAAAATGATCTTCATTTTCCATTAAAGAGGTTATGAATATGGTCATACATATATTCTATTAATTCATCTCCGGTTATACAGTGTTTTAGTTCTTCTTCCGTAGGTGGAGGAAGGAGCGCATTTTTATCTGACCTACTATATTCCATCATAGGCTCACGAACCACCATGCCTTCTGGCTTCACTTCTTCGTATTTATACTTCTTTCCCATAAGTTAAATGATTTGGATTAATCCTACAAAGATAAAACATTCCTCATACCACATGTTTTTTAATACATAGTTTTATAACACCTTTTCAATAACTATTATCTATACAAAACTACCCAACATCCTAAAGCAACCTCTATCCCGAAGGGATTACATGTGAATAACCGTGGGATGCACATCCCACGGTAAAGACATCACACTACTACAGCGAGCCCCGGAAGGGGGTCAAGAAGGGTGTCCAGATAAAAAAGAGACTTGGATATAAGTTCACCCCTCCGGGCTGAGACCGGAGATACTTCTTAGGCCACGGGATATGCATCCCGCGGTTATTCACATATAATCCCTGCGGGATAAAAGAATAGCTCATAATGGGAAGAAGTGTTCCTTTTATATAAGGAGTTTCAAACTATTACTTATATTTGCAGTACCCAATATTTTCTAATTTATAAAAAATCTTTCAGTATGGCACATTTCATCAAGAAATTAAGGCAGGCTTACGGGTGCAAGTCCCGAGACTTTTTTGTGGCATGGATTTATTTATGCTTAGAGAATGTTGGGCGAGACCTGCCTTTCTTTTATTAATCCTTTAATTTTTATGTTATGCCCAACATTCTCAGAAAAACAAGAAAGTTGTCCTACGGACTAAATGTTCCCAAACCCCAACCCCGTCCCAAACGGCCATCAGTAAAAAACCCCTTTCCTATCCGCATCTTAGGAAGCTGACTGTTTCTTCGCAGGCGGTTGTCAGGAAAAAGAGTTGGAACGGATTGATTAATATTCCATTCCTCAAGCTCACAGGCGTATGGCTGAAAGAGTCCGGATTCCCTGTTGACTGTAAAGTAGATGTAATTGTAGACAACCATCTGCTTATTATCAAACCATCAGAACCACAAACCAAAGTAAATAAGTAAAAAACCCGAAAAACACCTTAACACTATGATCATTCAACAGGACGGACGTTATTACATAGCGTTCCACGAAGCCATACAACTCAACGATATCGTAAGTATGCAAAACCAATTGATTGAACTGCTTAAAGTAGCCTCTACTTCCCAGGCTTTCGACGGGGCAGAGAATACGGTTTTCCATATCTGTGTACTGCTCGAAGCGTTTAGCCTTGACCCGCTACAGGCAGATTACCTCGAAAGGCATTTATGGGATCAATCTTTTCATCCGGCAGTGATAGAGGAGATCCGCAACGAGCTACCATACAGGAAATAAATGATCTGTTCCCTGCGTAGGCAGGGATCGCATGAGAACAGACGGTTTCCTGTTTCCAAGTTGAAACGGACAGTTCTCATGCGGTTCCCGCCTGCGCGGGAAACTGGTTTTCTTGTTTGGAATATACTATCTACTTTCATCTTCAAGTATATCCTCTTTGAAAGACTGTACATACCCTACAGGCCTGCGAGGTTTATTTAAAAAGCTGTTTTGCGTTTGTAGCTCTGCGATAGCTGCGTTGATTAATTCTAACTGTAAACGGGTATCTTCGTTAATATCGTTATAATCCGTAAAGACATCTTCCATATATTGTTTTGGTTCCCTGATCTGGTTTTCCAGGATACTTATTCCGGAGGTTTCGCTGTTTGCAATAAATTGGCGCATACCGACAAAAGCACGCATAATATGAATATTCACCTGTATGGCCGTATCGCTATTGAGAAGTCCGGAAAGCATTGCCACTCCTTGTTCTGTAAAAGCATAAGGAAGTTTCCGTCTGCCTCCCCTGTTTGATATCACAAATTGTGATATCAAACTTTTATATTCATCTTCAGTCAACCGGAACATAAAATCATCCGGAAAACGTTTATGATTCCTTTTTACTGCCTGGTTTAATACACGTGTTTCGACCTGATACATTTCAGCCAGGTCAGCGTCTAATATTACTTTATACCCACGTATCCCGTGGATTTTGCTTTGAATGTATTGGATTTCCATAGTTCAAATTAGTTAGGTTTTGGAGTGCTTCTTTTGTCCATTCGATTTTCATCAGGTGAAACGTTTTT
>JAJQEE010000077.1 GCA_021201865.1 Tannerellaceae bacterium
AACAGCCCTGCGCGGGGAACTGGTAACGTTTTATTTTATAGACATGTATGTTTTTAATAAATCTTCCGACCACGACTGATCTGTGATTCCCGCCTGCCTACGTATAAGGATCTCCGGATCCGCTTCTCATTTCTTTTGTTATATTTAATGGATATTCACATGCTTCCGGATCTAAACTCATAAATTCTTCCCAGCCGCATAGCGGCTGGGGGGATAAGATTGCTCACTGATTCATTTTGATCTGACGGCTATGTTCCTAAAGGGTTCTATATAATACAAACTATAAAAGCCAATACAAACTATAAAGACCAACGGTGGAAAAAACGGTGTTAAAATATGCGAACTATGGAAGGATCTATGGAAAAAAAAGGCGTCAAAAGTTCCGACAATATATAATTAATATAAATATTAATTATTAATAATATATATATAAGACAATTTTTATATTTTTTCTTTTTTGAAATTAAGAAAAATCCAATGAAAATAATTGTAGAATGGTTCCGTTTCGTTATCTTTGTTTTCGTATATAATGACTCAGGAAACAGATAGGCTTTATCTGTTTTTCTTTGTTATCCACAAAAGGATGATTGCCTGGTTCAGGTAGGATAGTAGTAAACAAATTAAAAAGTAACATGTCAATTCAAACGTACATTCAATCAAACAAAGAGCGATTTCTGGAAGAACTTTTCACCCTCATCCGTATTCCCTCCGTCAGTGCTAAACAGGAACATAAACCGGATATGGAGGCTTGCGCACAACAGTGGGTAAAGATCCTTCTGTCTTCCGGGGCAGACCAGGCGGTGGTGATGCCGACACAGGGAAATCCGGTGGTCTACGGAGAGAAAATATACGCTCCGGAAGCTCCGACCGTATTGGTGTATGCGCACTATGACGTGATGCCTGCCGAACCTTTTGGGTTGTGGAATAGTGATCCGTTTGAGCCGGAAATCCGGGACGGACGCATCTGGGCACGGGGTGCGGATGATGACAAAGGGCAGGGGATGATTCAGGTAAAGGGATTTGAGACAGCCCTGAAACTGGACCTGCTGCGTTGCAACGTAAAGTTTATTTTTGAAGGGGAGGAAGAGATCGGTTCTCCGAGCCTCGAAGCTTTCTGCAATGAAAATAAAGAATTACTGAAAGCAGATGTCATATTGGTTTCCGACACCAGTATGATCAGTAAAGAAACCCCATCCCTGACTACCGGGTTGCGTGGGTTGGCTTACTGGGAAGTGGAGGTGACCGGCCCGAACCGGGATCTTCATTCCGGTCATTTCGGAGGGGCTGTGGCGAATCCGGTCAATGTCCTTTGTAAACTGATGGCGGATATAGTCGATGAGAACGGCAAAATAACGATCCCCGGTTTTTACGATCATGTCGAAGAGGTGTCTCCGGCAGAGCGGGAGATGATCGCTCAGATCCCCTTTGATGAAGAGAAGTATAAAGAGGCGATTGGAGTAAAAGAGTTATCCGGGGAAAAGGGATATTCCACCCTGGAACGGAATAGCTGCCGTCCATCCTTTGATATTTGCGGGATCTGGGGCGGTTATACGGAAGAGGGCAGTAAAACGGTTCTGCCGTCCAAAGCCTATGCCAAAGTATCCTGCCGTTTGGTTCCCCACCAGGATCATACCCACATATCCGCCCTGTTTGAAGAGTATCTGATGAAAGTAGCGCCGGCTACTGTAAAAATAAAAGTAACTCCCTGCCATGGGGGACAGGGATATGTTTGTCCGATTGACCTGCCGGCCTATCAGGCGGCGGAAAAAGCGATGGGTATCGCTTTTGGAAAGAAGCCGCTTGCTGTCCGTCGCGGAGGAAGTATTCCGATCATTTCCACTTTTGAAGAGGTGCTGGGTATTAAAACCGTATTGATGGGCTTTGGCCTGGAACAGGATGCGATCCATTCTCCCAACGAAAGCTTTGAACTGGATATTTTCTATAAAGGCATTGAATCCGTCGCGGAATTCTACCGGGAATATAAGTGATCCCTTTACACACTAAGCACATAAGAAGAAAACAGATGTATGATAGAAAATGAAATAATAGCCCGTGCGCTCGCGAATGTCGGTATAGAAGAGTTGAACGAGATGCAACGGGCCGTATTGGAGGCCGGAACGACAAAGGACATGGTTCTGCTGAGTCCGACCGGTTCCGGTAAGACCCTGGCGTTTTTACTTCCTTTGCTGACTACGCTTACACCGGAGGAAAAGAAGATCCAGGCCCTGGTCATTGCTCCTTCCCGGGAGCTGGCTTTGCAGATTGAGACCGTGTTCCGTTCGTTGGGAAGCGGTTATAAAGTCAATTGTTTTTATGGAGGACATCCGATCCGTACGGAGAAAAAAAGCTTAGAACATCCGCCTACGGTGCTGATTGGTACGCCGGGGCGTATTGTGGACCATCTGGAACGCAAAAATATAGATCTGGATACGGTGAATACATTGATCTTAGATGAATTTGATAAGTCCCTTGAATTAGGTTTTACGGCTGAGATGAAAGAGATCCTTTCTCATCTGCCTTCCGTACGCCGGCGTGTATTGACCTCTGCGACAGAGGCGGTAGAGATACCTCCTTTCACCGGGATCACCCAGCCGGTTCGTCTTTCTTTCCTGACAGAAAACAGATCAAATAAGGGGTTGACGGTCAAAAAAGTACAATCTCCTGTTAAAGATAAACTGGAAACTTTATATAAACTTCTGGGCGAACTCCAGGGGGAATCCGCACTGGTTTTCTGTAATCTCCGTGAAGCTGTGGAGCGGGTGAGCAATTACCTGACGGATAGGGAAGTGGATAATGAAGCATTCCATGGAGGGATGGAACAGCCGGAGCGGGAACGTGCATTGTCTAAGTTCCGGAACGGGAGTGCCTCTGTCTTTATTTCAACTGACCTGGCTGCCCGTGGATTGGACATTCCGGAGGTGAAAAATGTGATCCACTATCATTTGCCTGTTAATGAAGAGGCGTATGTCCACCGGAATGGACGTACGGCCCGTATGCACGCTGAAGGAACCGCCTATCTCATCCTGAATGAGATAGAGGAGGTACCGGAATATATTTTGCGGGAACCGGATGAGTTCTATCTTCCGGAACAGGCGAAAAAACCGACTCCATCCGCATGGGTTACCCTGACCATCAACCGGGGAAAACGGGACAAAGTCAGTAAAAAAGATATTGTCGGTTTTCTTTTTCAGAAAGGTGGATTAGAGAAGGATGAATTGGGGATCGTAGAGGTAAAGGAAAGTTGTTCCTTTGCTGCGGTCAAACGAGGTAAACTCAATGAACTGATCACCCGGATCCGGGATGAGAAGATTAAAAATATGAAAGCGAAATTTAGTTAGCAGATAGATAGCAGGAAGAAAGTCAGGGACGAAGGTGTCCCCAAAGTATATATGCTCTTTGACAAAATTACAGCTTGTAAGCCCGGAGGGCTTGAATGTAAATAACCGCGGGTGAAACCCGTGGTAACAACTACTTGCTCTTTTTTGCACCCCGGATGGGGTGCAACCCTTTCTGGGTTGACATACAGACTGATTCTTCCTACCACGGGTTTCACCCGCGGTTATTCACATGTAACTCCTGTTGGGGTAAATGCTTGTAAATCAATACAAATTACTAAGAAAGAAATACGAATTAAAAATAACATATAGAATAAATATGACAATTTTGATAAAAGGTGTGGAGCTGAATGGTGAACGTACGGATATCCTGATCGATGGAAAATGGATCAAACGGATTGGACAGGATCTGCCTATGGAGGCGGATAAAATCATTGACGGACAAAACAAGGCCGTTATTCCTGGTTTAATTAACACGCATACCCATGCTGCCATGACCTTGTTACGGGGTTTTGGGGATGATATGCCTTTACAACCCTGGCTAACGGAGAAAATCTGGCCACAGGAGGCTAAATTGACGGAAGAGGATGTCTATTGGGGGGCTAAACTGGCTTGTCTGGAAATGATAAAGACCGGGACTACCTCTTTTAACGATATGTATTTTAATCTGGAAGCAACTTCGGATGCGGTAGAAGAGATGGGTATCCGGGCCGCTTTGGGATTTAGCTTTTTTGATCATGGGAATCCGGAACTGACAGAAAAAGCTAAAAAAGAGAACCGGGAGTTTTTCTCAAAGAAAAGAAATTACAGTGACCGGATTAAGTATACCCTGGCTCCGCATGCGATTTATACCGTTTCCGGAAAATTATTGCAATGGATGAATGCCTATGCTCAGGAAATGGATTTGCATATTCATACCCATGTGGCGGAAACGGAACTGGAATCGATCAACGCGTTGAAGGATTTTGGCGATACTCCTGTCCGTTATCTGTGTAAACTGGGTGTTCTTTCTCCCCGCATGACTATTGCCCATGGTTTGTATGTGGATGATGAAGAGATCCGCATGTTAGCAGATCATGGAGTGAAAGTGGCTCATAATCCGGCCTCTAATATGAAACTGGCTTCCGGGATTGAGTTTAAGTTTAAAGAAATGCGTGAAGCAGGTGTAACGGTAGGGATTGGAACAGACGGTTGTGCCTCTTCCAATAATCTGGATATGGTGGAAGCCATGAAATTAGCCTCTTTGTTAGGAAAAGCCTGGCGGAAAGATCCGGAAGCACTGCCGGTAGCTGATATCCTGTCTGCCGCTACCGAAGAGGGGGCAAAGATTGTCGGATGGAAAACCGGACGGGTTGCCGAAGGCTATTTGGCAGATCTCTGTTTAGTCAATTTAAAACTGCCGGCCTTTACACCTAACTTTCATTTCGCGTCTAACCTGATCTATGCGGCCAATGGCAGTTGTATGGATACCGTTATCTGTGACGGAAGAATATTGATGCAGAACGGAGTCGTTCCGGGAGAAGAAGAGATCCTGCAAAAGTCTGCGGAGATCGCCTATAATTTAGTGAAAAGGGAAAAGTAAATATAGCATGATCGTTGAATACAATATGGAACAAATAAACAAACAATATCAGGAAGCGGCTGCTTATCTGAGATCAAAGATCACCGGGGATCCGGAGATCGCTATTATTTTAGGAAGTGGTTTAGGATCTCTGGCAGAGGAGATCGAAGAGCCTGTGGTCATTCCTTACCATGAAATTCCTCATTTTGTTCATTCTACTGTGGCGGGACATAAAGGGAATTTTATCTGTGGGAAATTAGGGGGCAGGCAGGTGTTGGCCATGCAGGGGCGTTTTCATTACTATGAAGGCTACAGCATGCAGCAGGTGACTTTTCCGGTGCGTGTCATGAAACTGCTCGGAATCAAATGCCTGTTAGTGTCTAATGCCGCCGGAGGGATTAACACCTCTTTTAAGGTGGGTAACCTGATGATTATCCGGGATCATATTTGTATGGTTCCTAATCCGTTGATTGGTCCTAATAATGACCTGTTCGGACCCCGTTTCCCGGATATGACCCGTGCCTATGACCGGGAACTGATCCGTCTGGTAGAAGAGATCGCGGAAGAGAAGAACATTCCGTTGAAGAAAGGGGTGTATGTGGGGCTGACCGGTCCTTCGTATGAAACTCCGGCCGAGTATGCTTTTTATGGAAAGGCCGGCGGGGATGCGATTGGTATGAGTACGGTTTCGGAAGTGATCGTAGCCCGTCATGCGGATATCCGGGTCTTTGGTATGTCTGTCATCACGAATGAGGGTTATCATTTTGCCGATGATTTCGTAAATGATGGGGATGATGTGATCAAAGCGGCGAATGAAGCCGCAGGCATTATGACAACTATTTTTAAAGAACTAATATCACGAATTTAACCTTTCCTCTTTTTCGGAGGCTGTGTAAAAACTAAACTATAAAAATGAAAAAGTTACATGATAAGTTTATGTCCCCAAGGGGGATCCAGCAGTAGCCCAGGGATGAACGAAGTGATTCCTTAGGTAAGGAGAATCGTTTCATAACCTTGGAAAGGTTTCACCTCTCCTGGGGAAAATGCAACCCACTGCGGGGTTGTTTTAGGGTGGCTTCTACCCAGGGAATCACTTCGTTCATCCCTGGGCTACTGCTGGATCCCTTTCAGGGATTATTTATCCTGAAGGATCTTAGATTTCCGTTGGGGATTATTCATTTTGAGGGGCTTTGAGTTTCCGGTAGGGAGTATGTATCCCGAATGGCTTTGAGTTTCTGACGGGAATAATTCATTACTTATAAAATGTAACTTCTGGTTTTGTTTTTAAGTTTTTCCACTGTATCTCAGAAAGAGGAGTATAAATTGAAAATAACCATGGAAGATTCAAGAAGAAATTTTTTGAAGAAAGGAGTGTTAGCCGGAGCGGGAGCCATGCTGATCCCGGAATTGGCAAAAGCTGTTGTTGCTGAACAAACAGCGGGTCACGCTTCAAAGATCACTTTACAGAAAGAGGCTGTTATTATGATGCAGGGGGACTCGATCACAGATTCGGGAAGGGACTATGCGAATAACAGATGTAACACCCCCGAACAGTTAGGAAACGGTTACAGTCTGTTTGTGGCAGGTGGTATCCTGGCGAAGCATGCGGATAAACAGGTAAAGATCTATAACCGGGGGATCAGTGGTAACAAAGTGTTTGAACTACGGAACCGCTGGGAAATTGATTGCCTGAATTTTCAGCCGGATGTGTTGAGTATCCTGATCGGGGTGAATGACTATTGGCACACCCTGGGTGGAGGATATAAAGGCACTCATGAAACCTATGAAAATGATTACCGGGATCTGCTGCGCTACACCAAACAAAAGTTGCCTGATATTCAGTTCGTGATTGGGGAACCGTTCGTGTTGAGAGGAGGTTCTGCGATTGAGGATGAAAAATGGTTTCCGGTCTTTGATGCCTACCGTAAAACCGCGAAGAAACTGGCGGATGAATTCCATGCGGTATTCGTCCCTTACCAGGCTGGTTTTGATGCCGCGATGAAGCAAGCCCCAGCCCGTTATTGGGCGTATGATGGTGTGCATCCGGATCTGCCTGGCAAACAATTGATGGCGGACCTGTGGCTGGAAGCAACCGGGCTGAAATAAGAAAATCTTTTTCTTTATCTTACTATAAATGCATGGCTTATAGGATTTAACTATAGGCTGTGCATTTTTATTTTTTCCGGGGAGTATCCACTGAACTATTATCTTTTGTATCTGTTTTATTCAGATAAAATAATGGATTAAAACAGGATGGATATGAAAGCTGTTCGAATATATGAATATGGTGGGCCGGAAGTGTTGAAATATGAAAGTGTTTCCAAACCGGAAGCTATAGAAAAGGAAGTGTTAATCAGAGTGATGGCTACTTCTGTTAACCATCTGGAAGTAAAAATTACTTCGGGGGTGAAGAGGAACCAGATGCCTGTCCACTTTCCATGGATCCCGGGGTTTGATCTGGCGGGTGTCATTGAATCCATCGGAAGTTCAGTGGAGAATTTTCCTTTTCAGGTGGGGGATAAGGTCTATGCCAAAACTACCGGTGGAACGTATGCGGAATATATTGCCGTTGACCCACAATGGATTGCCCGGCAACCTGAACAGTTGATCTTTACGGATGCTGCATCTATCCCTCATGTGGGGTTGACTGCCTGGCAGGCATTGTATACCCATGGGCAGTTACAACCCGGACAGAAAGTCCTGATCCATGGTGGAGCCGGAGGAGTGGGAGAGTTTGCCATCCAGTTTGCTAAGATAACCGGAGCCACAGTTTACACCACTGCTTCGGCAAAAGATTCCTATTTTGTGGGTTCCTTAGGGGCAGATACGATGATTGATTATAAATCGGTGGATTTTACCACTCAAGTGAAGGATCTGGACCTGGTACTGGATTTGGTCGGTGGGGATACGCTGGATAAATCCTATGGCGTGATCCGTCCGGGAGGAACGTTGGTCACCACAGCCGGAACCATTGATCAGAAGAAAGCCAGGGAGCATCAGATCCATGCCACAGGGATGGTCGTCCAGCCGGACGGAAAGGCACTGGGACAGATCACGGAATGGATAGAAGCCGGGAAAGTGAAATATGATGTAGCGGAAATCTATCCGCTGGCAGAGGTCATAAGTGCCTGGAATACCTTCCTGCATAAATCGGCGGAAGCCCGGAAGTTTTCACATGGGAAAGTAGTGCTGGAGGTATAGGGTTGTCTTTGTGAAAATAGAATAAACTATTTATGTGATTTGGGACAAAATGTGATATTATATAGTCAGATGTCTAAGGTTTAAT
>JAJQEE010000186.1 GCA_021201865.1 Tannerellaceae bacterium
CCAGCGCTTATTCTCTACCCACCTCTTTCCACCTCTTTTACAGGCCGTAGGCCTATCCTATGTTAGCCCCCAGCAACGCTGGAGGTGGATAACCAAAGTCTATATTACGGGCTGTAGGCCCAGCATAGTCTTCTATATAAACTAAAAAAATAGGATTACCTCCGGTTATTTTTATCCTATGCTGCTCCTACGGAGCGAATTATCTTGTGTATCCCCTACACCCCAGCGTTGCCGGGGCCTAAGATAGGATAGGCCTACGGCCCGTCATAAATGTGGGTAGAGAGTAACTCAACAGAGGAGAATTGGAAATAAATTGTATGTTTGCATTTTCTAAATTATGCGTGTCTTTTGTCTTCTAAACTAATCTAATCAAATTTATTTTATAATTGTTATTGTGAGTGTATTGGATCTATCTACCGTTTTGTTAGTAGATTAAATACAAAGGAAGTGGTATTGGCGCTGTTGCGGTTATCCTCTACTTTTGGTGTGATCTTTAGGTTTCAAATTCTAAATGAACGATATGAAAAAAGAAAACTAACCTGTCTATTTCAAACTTTAAATACAGTAGCAGAGTCTCTGACCATTGTCTGAGTTTTTCTTTCGAATAATTCACCTAATCCATTAAAATATGAAGTTATTACTACTCGACCGGGGAGTGACTCCCTTCTATGTCTTTAGAAAATTTGTCCAGTCGACAAAACTTATTTTTTATCGGCATTCTTTGTATCTTCTGTTTCTGCGGTGGAAATAGTTTTACCTGTTACCCCTTTTACTCCTGAACCTCAACAACAGAAAAGAGTTTCCGGTACTGTACTGGATGAACGAAACGAACCTATTATCGGGGTAAATGTTGTTGTTAAAGGTACAACAGAAGGGAGTATTACAGACTATGACGGAAAGTTTAGCCTGGAAGTTCCTTCCAATGCTGTTTTACAGTTTTCCTATATCGGTTATATCCCTGTGGAAGTTACTATCGGAAACCAATCCGTTTTGAATATCCGGATGGTAGAGGATTCCCAGGCGATTGATGAAGTTATTGTGATAGGGTATGGTACTGTAAAGAAAAGTAACTTGACAGGAGCCGTTTCTTCAGTAAAAACCACAGAGATTCAGCAAACTCCTATGACATCTATTGATCAGGGATTAGTCGGTAGAGCCTCCGGAGTACAGGTCACTCAAACATCTGGTATGCCGGGAGCAGTTGCCTCTATCCGGGTGCGGGGTAGCAGTTCCTTGCAGGGTGGAAATGAACCCTTATATGTTATAGATGGATTTCCTGTATATAGCGGAGATGGTTTTGGAGAGACCGGAGGTAAAACAAAGGTCAGTGGATTATCTACCATTAATCCATCGGATATCGAATCCATAGAGATCCTGAAAGATGCTTCCGCAACAGCTATTTATGGTGCCCGTGCTGCGAATGGAGTTGTGTTGATTACTACTAAAAGCGGGAAAAAAGGAAGAGATATTGTTACGTTTGAAAGTAGCTTCGGGATCCAGAAGTTAGTGAAAAAAATGGATTTGTTAGACGCTCAGGAATATGCTGTACTCGTCAACGAAGCCTATACCAACGATGGATTATCACCCTACTACGATGCGGCTCGTTTGTCAGAGATTGCCAAATTGGGAAAAGGAACCGATTGGCAGGATGAACTCTATAGAACAGCGATTAGTCAGAACTATCAGCTGACTTTTTCAGGAGGAGATGATAAAACATTATATGCTATATCCGGCGGATATCTGAATCAGGAGGGTATTATTATAAACTCTGACTTCAAACGCTATTCTCTTCGCCTGAATCTGGACAGACAGGTTTCTAACACTTTTAAGGTCGGTACCCATATATCCGGCAGCCACACTATCAGTAAATCACCAGCTACGGATGCCGGTGGAGAAAGTGGAGCGGTGAATGGAGCACTGAAAATGAATCCTATCCAGCCGGTTTATACAGAAGATGGCGAGTACACGCAGGTCAATGTTCCGGGTATACTTGTTCCTAATCCGATTGCTACAGCAAAAGAGGAAATTTATAATAATGCAACCAGTCGTTTTTTAGGAGACGTATATGCAGAATGGGAATTGCTTCCGGATCTGAAAGCAAAGGTTTCAGCAGGAGCAGACATTATGTATCTGAAATCAAACAGATACACACCTTCCAATATTTACCAGTCGCAGGGACAGGCAAAAGCGGAAGTAGGTGTACGCCGTTCCATCAACTGGCTGAATGAAAATATTGTGACCTGGAATAAAAATATTCAGAATACCCATTATTTCAACGTGCTGGGAGGATTTACTATCCAGCGGAATAATATAGAGAAAGTTTCGGCAACCTCTTCTGATTTTGTGAATGATATTCTCACGTATCATAATTTGGGAGCCGGATCGGTGTATGGACAGCCAGAGTCAAGTGCTGAACAATGGAGTCTGTTGTCCTATCTGGCACGGGTGAATTATTCTTATCAGGATAAATACTTAGCTTCTGTAAATGCCCGTATAGATGGTTCTTCCCGGTTTGGGACTAATAATAAATATGGATTTTTCCCATCCGGATCACTCGCCTGGAGAATGACAGAGGAAGAGTTTATGGAATCCCTGACAGGTGTTTTGAGTAATCTGAAAGTACGTGCCAGTTATGGCTTTACCGGAAATACGGAAATTGGGGTTTATGAATCACTGGCTACCTTAAACAATAATAGCTGGACAATCGGAAATCAGTTGGTTTCGGGATTTTATCCGGACAGGATTCCGAACCCGGATCTTAAATGGGAACGGACCGGTCAGTTTGATATTGGTGTAGATGCCGGTTTCTTAGATAACCGTTTACGATTGACTGCTGACTACTATCGTAAGAAAACAGTAGATCTCCTCTACAATGTCGCTATTCCTTCCGCTTCCGGATATGAATCCATGTTACAGAATATCGGAAGTGTAGAAAATAAGGGAGTGGAACTTTCTATTGAAAGTGATAATTTCCGGGGAGCATTCTATTGGAATACCTCTTTTAATATCTCATTTAACCGGAATAAAGTGCTGGAATTAGGCGGGGAATCCTATAAAGAAATGGAAGAATCTGATAGTCACCTGAAAACAGGATCTATCCGACGCCTGATCGTAGGACAGCCGATCGGTGTTTTTTACGGATATCGCTTTGACGGGATTTTCCAGAATGAAGCCGAGTGTGCCGCACAGACATCTTCTGCTTCTCCTATCGGTGTAGGTCTACGCAGATATAAAGACCTGAACGGGGATGGCATGGTGGATGCCGGTAATGACCGTGAAATTATCGGGGATGCAAATCCGGACTTCTTTGGCGGGTTGACCAATACATTTGGTTACAAAGGATTTGAACTGAATGTCTTTCTACAATATTCGTATGGGAATGATATTTTCAACTACAATGCGATGGAACTGGAAGCTCCGACAGGAGGACAAAATGTATATAAAGCATTGGTAAACCGCTGGACTCCTGAAAATCCAAGTAATCTTTACCCGAAAGCAAGCACAAACAGAAACCTGTTGGTCAGTGACCGTTTCGTAGAAGACGGATCCTATCTGAAACTAAAGACAGTTTCCTTATCATACAGCTTCCCTAAATTAAAGTTCAAACATATCGGTGGCCTACGAGTGTATGTAACCGGACAAAACCTCCTGACCTGGACTAAGTACCGGGGATATGATCCGGAAGTCAGTTACCGCGGTGCTTCTACCTTAGAAGCGGGAGAGGACTACGGAGGATACCCACAGTCCCGTACGTTTATGTTTGGTGTTAAATTAGATATTAAATAATTTATAAATCCGGAAATAATGAAAAGATCAATTATATATATATCGGCTCTGTTCTTCACTTTATTTATTTCAGTGAGTTGTTCTTTCCTGGATGAAAATCCGGTAGACCGTTTGGTGGAGGGAAACTTCTATAGCAATGAAAAAGATGCCCAGGCTGCGGTAGATGCCACCTATAATCAATTGAATGATCTATATCATCGTTTGATGTATATGCTATGTGAGTTGCCTACAGATAATATGAAAAACGGATTAGGAATGCCGAATGCCTATTTGCAGGATCTGGAATATCTGAGACATAATTCCCAGAATACGTTTGTTAAAGATATGTGGAAGCATTCCTATGCTGGAATTTCCAAAGCCAATACAGCTATTATAAAGATACCGGAGATCCATATGGATGCTACTGTCCAGGCCCGATTATTGGGTGAAGTTAAATTCCTTAGAGGGTTATATTATTTCAACCTCGTTCGTTTTTTTGGGGACGTTCCTCTGATCACTAATCTGGAAACAATCGGGGATGCTTTGATCCCACGGACCCCATTAGCGGAAGTATATGAACAGATAATAGAAGACATTACTTTTGCCATAAATAACCTTCCTTTCCGGTCGGAATATGCTTCTTGGGATGCGGGAAGAGTCAATAAAGGGGCTGCTAAGATCCTATTGGGAAAGATCTATCTCACCAGAAAAGAGTTTCAGAAAGCAGCCGATACGCTGGCTGAAGTTGTGGAAAACGAATCAGTCTATGGTTTTGGACTTCATGCCCATTACCGCAATAATTGGCTGAGAGAAACAGAAGCTGGGATGGAAGCTGTTTTGTATATAGAATATGCAGGCCCTCCTTATCTTACCAATGGTGAAATGGCTATGGCAGGCCCAAAATATTCTATTCCCGAAAGTTTAGGGATCTCCGGATTAAACGAAGCCGATATTCCCACCCAGGAATTATATGATCAGTTTGATGATAAGGATACCCGGAAAGCAGTTAATTTCAAAACTGAATTCCAACACTTTACTACAGGAGAGATCATTCGTTCCAGTATCCCCTTATCCGGTAAATTCTGGGTGGAGGGAGTTGAATCCGCAGATTTATGTGATGTAAATATGCATATTATCCGGTATGCGGATGCTATACTTATGTATGCAGAGGCATTGAACGAAATAGGAGAGTCTTCCAAAGCACTCACCCAGTTGAACCGGATCCGGGAAAGAGCTTTCGGCGACCATACCGGGAATTATCAACTGATGTCTCAGGATGAATTCAGGAAAGTGATCCTGCATGAACGCCGTCTGGAATTCCCTCACGAGGGACACCGCTGGTTTGACCTGGTGCGTACGGGAACTTTTGTGGAGCGTATGAAAGAGCATAGTGCATATGAAGCGAAGGTCGCGGAGAGTAATAAAACCGAACTGGCTGCCAATCTAAAGGAACATATGGTTCTGATGCCTATTCCACAATCGGAGATAGACCTGAATCCACAGTTAACCCAAAATCCCGGATGGTAATAAATAAATGATTAAAACCTCGTTATTCTTTTATCCCACTATTGAAAGACCTGGTAACCGATTGGCGGGATTGTATCTTTTATGAATACTACTGGGAACATGAATTTCCACAAATGCCCACCATACATGGAGTGCGTACAGACCGTTATAGCGGAAAATATCAGGTATCAATATAAAATAAAGAGACCCAATCAGTAAATTGTGGGTCTCTTTTATTTTATATACCTTTTATTTTTTAGTATGTTTGTAAAACACCCATTTCTCTAAGCTACTGTGCATAAAAACGATCTGAATATAAAAAACTCTTGTCTTCCGTATCCCAGGATGCCCGGGGAGCATTTGATCTGTTCTATCATCTATATTATGAACAGGTTTTTCGCTATGCCTATTATTTTCTCCAGGATAAAGAGAGCTGCCGGGAGGTAGTTGTAAATATCTTTTTTTCTGTCTGGCAGTCCAGAGCCAAATTGCAGGAGGTCGTTAATATAGAAACCTATTTATATGTAATTACCCGGAATGAATCCCAACGTTATCTACGGAAGCAATCGGAATCCCTTTCTCTCTCTTTACAGGAAGTACCACCTGCTTTGGAAAAAGATACCACTTTGTCACCGGAAGAGCATCTACTGTCTGATGAATTAATGACGATATTGAAAAAAGCAATACAGAAATTACCGGAAAAATGCCGGATTATCTTTTTGATGGCTCGTGAGGAAGGATTAAAGACTAAACAGATTGCAGAAATCCTTTCTTTGCAGGAGAGTACGGTTCGTGTCCAGATGAAGATCGCTGTCGAGAAATTAACAGAAGAGATCCGGACCCATTATCCGGATATTACATTTATTCTTTTTTTGCCTTCCTCTTTTCTTATTCATAAATTACCCCTATTTGTTCCCGGATAACTTTTTTATTGAAAAAATACAGTTTCGTTTAAACGAATTTCTTTTTCCTATCCTCCTCTTTATATAACCATTACAGCATGGAAGAAAAAACAACTGTAAAAAATGAGGAGTCGATGCAGATGCCGGACTTTCTTAGCCACCTGAAACTCTCCGGGGAAATTTCCCGGATGGCAGAAGAGATGCAGGAAGATATCCATTGGAAGCTGAATCAGCGGATCCAGGCATCTGTCCGCCGGAGATATTATTTGAAAGTGGCTGCTGTGGCTGCCTCGTTTGCTCTTCTGTTAGGTTTGAGTAATTACATGGCGTATAGGGAAGGATATAAAAAACAAAACAGCCAGTTAATCACGATCATAAATCCTTTAGGAATGCAATCCTCACTTATTTTACCGGATGGAACATCTGTTTTGTTAAATGCTGGAACTACCTTACATTATCCATCTTCATTCGTTTCAAAAAACAGAGAAGTGAGGATTGAAGGAGAAGCCTTCTTCGACGTCTCTCATAATCCCGATCACCCTTTTATTGTTAAAGCTGAAAATATAAGAGTCCAGGTGTTAGGTACACGGTTTAATGTGAAAGCCTATCAAGAGGACAAAGAGATAGAAGTTACACTGGAAGAAGGAAGTGTAGGAGTCCGGTTGATGGATCAAACAGATTTAGTCTGTATAGAACCGGGAGAACAGCTTAGCTTTCATAAGTCCCGGCAGATCTTTACCCGGAGAGAAGTGGAGCTGGGTTACTATACGGCATGGATAGAAAAATGCTTCCATTTCAATAATACTACTTTTGAGGATATAGCCAGACAACTGGAACGCCGTTTTAATGTACATATAGAGATCGAACCGGATGGATTGAAGGAGATTCGCTTTACGGGAGACTTTGTCCGGGACGAACAGCTGGTACAGATCCTGAATGTTATCACAGCAGACGGACGGACCGCTTATGAGATAGATAAACAGGAGAATAAAATACGGATTTATGAAAAATTGAAATAACCTTCTAAAACGATATGCCTATGGAAAACAAATAATCAGCCTGTTCTTTTTGTGAAAATAAACGACCTTAAACAGAAACGGAAAATGCGCCAACATCTTCCGTTCTTAAATGACTTTAGAAATAATATTCTTTACACAGTTATCAACCTAAAATCAATACAAAAGTATGAATTTAATATCAGACACAGGGAATAATAAGCCATGTTATTACCTGAAAAAACATTTAATATCATGAGGATCACAGGTGTTTTACTTATGTTAACCTTTTATTGTGCCTCTGCCGGTATCAGTTATTCACAGAAAACAGAGATCTCTCTGGAAGTGCAAAGTGGAACATTAAAAGAAGTATTGGATGCGATCAAAGTGCAGAGTGAGTATTCATTCTGGTACCGGAATGAAGATTTGAATCTGGACAAACAGGTCACCGCCCAATTTCGTAAGCAGAATATCCGGCAAGTGCTGGATGATCTGCTGACAGATGATGGGTTGAGCTATACAATAGATGATAAACATATTATCATTTATAAAAAGGAAACCCTGGCGGTTACTACTATACAACAACAGGGGAGAAAGATCACGGGGATGGTTACGGATGAAAGGAATGAACCGATTATCGGAGCAAATGTAATTGTAAAAGGAACTACTAACGGCATAATTACGGATTTTGATGGAAATTTCAGCCTGGAGATTCCAGAAGACGCTATTCTTCAAGTTTCCTATATCGGTTATATTGCTATGGAAGTCTCTGTGGGTAATCAGTCTGTACTGAATATTAGGCTGAAAGAAGATACACAGGCATTAGACGAAATTATTGTAGTAGGTTATGGAACGGTGAAGAAAAGTAATCTAACCGGAGCAGTTTCCTCTGTGAAAACCACAGAAATACAACAAACACCGATGACCTCTATTGATCAGGGATTAGTCGGTAGAGCCTCCGGAGTACAGGTCACTCAAACAT
>JAJQEE010000119.1 GCA_021201865.1 Tannerellaceae bacterium
GAATTATACGACCTTTACGACTAAAGGAAGAAATGAAAAGATCCGCTATATGGCTTTTGCCAGGTCCGCGGTAGATTATACGATCATCGATCTGACGGAAGAATTTCCCAAAGCATACGAATTCAATAAACCGGTCACCCTTAAACGGACCTATTCGGAAGGAATACTCACCTCTTCTTTATGGAATGCGATCAAATCAAAAGGAGGAGACCCGATGTTAGCACTCAGGCTATCCGATGTATTTGCCTGGCAGATTGACTTTTTTGATGTAAAAGAGGGAGATTCTTTTCAGGTGTTATATGATGTCGCTTATATCGATGATACCACAGCACTGAATATTGCAGCCATTAAAGGGGCGGTCTTTACCCATAAAGGAAAAGAATATACAGCCATCCCCTTTGAACAGGATAGTGTGTCACAATATTTTGATGAAGAAGGAAACAGCTTACGAAAAGCATTTTTAAAAGCTCCGTTAGACTTTTTCCGTATTACCTCCCGTTTTTCCAACTCCCGCTTCCATCCGGTACTAAAAAAATACAGAGCTCATCACGGTGTAGATTATGCCGCGCCGGTAGGTACACCAGTCAAGAGTATAGGAGATGGGACAGTGATTGCAAAAGGATATGAAAGCGGAGGAGGAAACTATCTGAAAGTAAAACACAATTCTGTCTATACAACGACCTATATGCACCTGAGCAAATTTGCCAGCGGCGTTCAGGTCGGCAGTCGCGTCAGACAGGGAGAGGTGATCGCTTATGTAGGTTCTACCGGGCTTTCCACAGGACCTCATCTGGATTTCCGGGTACATAAAAACGGACAGCCCATTGATCCCCTCCAGATGGAAGCACCCTCTTCCGAACCAATCAAAGCCGAACTGACAGACAGTTTTTCCATAGTTAAACACAGGGTCTATGCAGAATTAGATAGCTTCCGCATCCTCCATGCCAGCCGGGAAGCAGTCATTGCACAGGAAGGGTTCTATAACAGAGAAGGATGGTTCAGCTCTTCAGCATACTAAACACTTTAATTGAAAAGGGATAATGGATAATTGAAAATTATTTCTTACATTTCATTTTCAATTCTATAAATTAACGCCTATGAAATTTTTAGGGAATATAATCTGGTTGATATTCGGTGGGCTCATCACTGCTGTTGAATATTTGATAGCCAGCCTTTTGATGATGATCACAATTATTGGTATACCATTCGGACTTCAGACACTTAAAATGGCAACCTTAGCGCTCTGGCCTTTTGGCCGGAAGGTTACAGACAGCGGGAACTCCGGAGGGTGTATCTCTATTATTATGAATGTGATCTGGTTATTTCTGGGAGGATTCTGGATCTGCCTGACCCATGTAGGATTTGGTCTGCTGCTCTGCATTACCATTGTAGGGATCCCCTTCGGAATGCAACACTTCAAACTGGCGGCATTAGCCCTGACACCATTTGGGAAAAACATCTCCTGAAAGCTACCTGATCACAGGATAATGTTCCCGGGCATACGCACGGGAACAGGCATTAAAATGCCACCACTCGTATAAAACAGTGGTAAAACCGGCTTCCCGCATAATACTCCGTAATAATAAACGGTTATTTAACTCTTCGCGGGTAATTTTGCCGCTTTTGACTAATTCTTCTTCCTGGTTAATGTGAGCCTCTACACCAAAATAATCAAAATCACATCCCATAGAGATCGCCTGACCACTCTTATCCACAATAGATAGATCTACAGCCATCCCATAATTATGCAATCCCCCGCCATTCGCCGGATTACTTACATAATTGGTTTTGTCGGTTCCCCGCACTAAATTCCACATTTTCTGCTGCACAGACATCGGACGGGCCGCATCATAAATAATAAGGGAATAATGAGGTAACTTTTCTTTTAGTAACCGTTGAGCCTTTAACAATTTCTCTGCTGCATCGGGATGCAACCAGACACCAGTGATCCCTTCATACACAGCTTATCCCATAATATTGTCTGAAGTGGCGTATTTCAGCTCCACATGGAAGGTTGTATCTATGGCAGCCACATCCACTAATCCCTGCGAAGCAAGGTAACGATCCAGATCTGCTGCTTTACCATGAAAACAGAGAAATAAAATAGACAGAATATAGATGAACCTTTTCATACCGGAACCTTTAATCAACAGCTACCTGCTCCACCTGAACCGGATAATGCAAAAAAATGGTAGCCGCTTCAGAAAACTTCTCCGCCGACTCCGTAGTCAGAAAACGAGACCTGCCTTCTTTCGTAAGTTTACGGTCCATCTCCGGATGACGTACCAGATATTCTTTCAGGCTCTCCGCCACTCTTTCGCCCTGGGAAAAGACCCGGACATGTTCCGGTAAAAATTGTTTGATCTTATCCTCTAATAGAGGGTAATGGGTACATCCTAATACTAACGTATCAATCATCGGATCCACAGAAAGAATATGGGTGAGATGCTTTTCTACAAAATAATCCGCACCGGGAGAGTCAAATTCCTCATTCTCCACCAGAGGAACCCACATCGGACAAGCTTCTCCCGTGACCTGAACAGCGGGAAACATCCGGCCGATCTCTATAGAATAAGAGTGGGAATGAATCGTTCCTGCTGTTCCCAGAATACCCACATGACCGGAAGAGGTGATCTCCGGAATGATCTCCACGGTCGGCCGGATCACTCCTAAAACCCTTCGTTCCGGATCGAGTTGAGGCAAATCTATTTGCTGTATACTCCTCAAGGCTTTGGCAGAGGCAGTGTTACAGGCCAGGATGACCAACTGACAACCTTCCTCAAACAATTTAATGACCGCCTGCCGGGTAAACCGGTAAACCACATCAAAAGAACGGGAACCATACGGAGCCCGGGCGTTATCTCCCAGATAAATAAAATCATACTCAGGCATCTGTTCCCTGATTTTATCAAAGATCGTTAACCCTCCATACCCGGAATCAAAAATACCGATTGGTCCTGCTTCTTTTGAAAACATATATATCTATCCTTTCTCTATAATATAACAAAGGATGCCACTTCATAAAGAAGGGCATCCCGTATGTTTTATCTATATAAAAATCAGAGACCTAATTTTGTTCTTACCTTTTGTGTTGCATTAATAGCATTATCACTTGTATAAAGGAAAACAGAAGGATCAATGATATAAGTGTAACCATTTTCTTCACCTACCGCTTTGATCGCATTCTGGATCTTATCCTGTACAGGCATCAGCAATTCCTGCTGTCTTTGCTGTACATCCTGCTGAGCGATGGGAACGAAATTATCCATGCGGGCACGGATGTCTTCAATTTCCTGCATTCTTCTCAGTTTGATATTTTCAGTCAGTGAATCCTGCTGAGCAACAAAATCCTGATATTTTTTAGTATACTCATCCTGCATCTGTCTCAATTCAGTGGTATACTTTTCATTCAATTCTGCCATCTGTTGTTCGATCGCAGCCATTTCCGGCATGGCGTTAAAGATCTCTCCTACGTTTACATAAGCAATTTTAGCCTCCTGAGCAAATACACCCAGGGGAAGGATCGCAAACAATAAAATGATAAGTTTCTTCATCTTTCTTTTATACTAATAATTTGTTATTAATCAAGCAGTATATATGTATTTCATATAAAGCCCACAAATGTAAGCATTTATTTTGAATATCCTAACTTCACAAGGACCTCATTACTGATATCAATCTTAGGAGAAGCAAAGATAATACTCATCGCGGAAGCCCGGTCCAGCACCAACTGATACCCCTGAGATTCCGAAATATCTTTCACGGCATTATATATCTCATCCTGGATCGGTCTCATCAGACTTTCCCGGCGTTTATACAACTCTCCGTCCGCACCGAAATATTTCCGTTTCAACTCCTGTGCTTCCTGCTCCTTTTCGATGATCTCTTCTTCCCGTTTACTTTTCATTTCAGCAGACAGGAAAACCAGATCACTCTGATAGGATTTATACATATTCTGGGCTTCCTGCTGGACAGCCTCCACCTCATTCTGCCATCTTTGAGAAAGCTGGCTCAACTGTTCATTTGTCATTTCATATGCCGGAATATTTTTTAATATATATTCCATATCTATTAAAGCATACTTTTGTGCCATACCTGCCAGAGAGCAGAAAAGCAGCAAAGTACTTAGAACAATCATTTTTTTCATATTCATTCTTTCTTTTTACTCGTTAGATCTTATGACTACAAATATAACAGAGGGTTTATAATAACGAGGCTAAATTAAGTTAATTAAAACTCCTGACCTATGATAAAATGTAAATTACTTCCACCTTTATTAGAGACATTACCATCCGGCACATCAAATCCATAGGCCCAGTCAATACCCATCAAACCGATCATCGGCAGGAAGATACGAACACCTACTCCGGCGGAACGTTTCAACGCAAACGGGTTAAAATCCTTCATATTTACCCAAGCATTACCTGCCTCAACAAAAGCAAGACCATAAATAGTAGAAGAAGGTTCCAACAGGAACGGATACCGCAACTCCATAGACAAACGGGAATAAGCATATCCATACCCACGTCCGTCATTTCCGGCAATACTACCATTATCATATCCTCTCAAACCAATCGTCTCTGTAGCATAGGTACTGGAATATCCACTCATACCATCCCCCCCCATATAGAAAGTCTCAAACGGGGAACGTTTATTTTTATTATAGGTTCCCAGAAATCCATATTCTACACGTGACATTAATACCGGCGTACGTTTTACCGTTTGAGGAGCTAATGGCGAGAAGATCTTCGCTTTGAATTTCCACTTATGGTATTCAATCAATTTATATTTTTCGTCATTGGCCAGATTCGCGTAATCTTTATTATCAAACAAAGAGTAAGGAGGAGTCGCAGCAACTGATACCATAAACTGGGAACCACGGCGGGTATACAGCGGATTGTCAATTGAGTTACGCTGCAACATCAATTCTAAGTTAATATTATGGCTGGTTCCATTATTGATCAGGAAGTAATCCCAGTCTTTCATCATATATACCTGATAATTCAGGGTAGCCATAAACTGGAAGTAGTCATCCGGCCAGCTCAGACGTTTACCATACCCGACAGATACCCCAAACATCATAATGGATTTATCCGGGTCCAGATAATTATCATAGCTGTACAATGAATTATTACTGTACATGTTATTATAATAATTACTACTGATATCCGTCTGTTTAGAGAAATAAGCACTTATTGAAAGTGTATTCGGACGTTTACCTCCGAACCAGGGATCCATAAACGAGACACTGTATGCCTGATAATAACGGCCGTTTGTTTGTCCGCTCAACACCAATGTCTGTCCTTCCCCCTGAGGAATAATACCTTTATAGGTTTTCGGATTCAGGAAGTTTTTCATAGAGAAGTTCGTAAACTTCAGACTTAACTTACCGATCACCCCGGTTTGTCCCCAACCGGCAGAAAACTCTACCTGGTCATTCGCTTTGGAAACCAGATTATATTCAATATCCACCGTTCCGTTCTCCGGATCAGGTAGTGGGTTCGGAGCCATATTTTCCGGGTCAAAGTGTCCCATCTGGGCTAACTCACGAATAGAACGCATCAGGTCTTCCCGGCTGAACAACATCCCCGGTTTGGTACGAAGTTCCCGGCGGACAATGTCTTCATACAACCGGTCATTACCATTGATGATCACCCGGTTGATCGTGGCCTGGGGCCCTTCCTGAATACGGATCTCTAACGAAATGGAGTCACCTTCCACATCTACTTCCACCGGGTCTGCTCCAAAGAACAGGTAACCATTGTTAAAGTAGATATTAGAAACGGCATCATCTGCGGTAACTAAACGCTCATTCAGTTTTTTCTGGTTATACACTTCTCCCGGTTTCATACTCAGGACAGCTTCTAACAGTTCTGTCGGATAATGCGTATTACCCACAAAACGAATATCTTTCAGATAATATTTCTGCCCCTCTTCCAGAGAAATATGAATATTCACTTTCTTCTCATTGAAATTATAAACCGTATCACTTAAAATAACGGCATCCCTGTATCCGAATTCATTGTATTTATCAATGATATTCTGTTTATCATTTTCGTACTCTTCCGTAGTGAACTTCTTCGTACTGAACATTTCAAGGATACTGGTCTTCGGACGTTTAGGCAAAGAGAACTTTTCATTGGTTTTCTTCATCGCCTTCTTCAGGGTAATCACTGAAAGAGCTTCATTCCCTGTAAAAGTAATCTCGTTGATCTTGGTTTTCTCATTCTTATCAATGACAATATCCACGATGACCTCTCCTTCATTCGACAGGTCATCTTTCTGTATGATATCCACATCGACATTTTTAAATCCTTTTCCGTCAAAATATTTCTGGATCACGATCTTGGCACGGTCCACCAGATTAGGAGTCACCTGAAAACCTTTCTTCAAACCCAAACGGGCTTCCAGATCTTCCCGTTCCCCTTTCTTAACCCCTTTATAGTTTACCTGGGAAATACGGGGACGCTGTTTTAACTGGATCTCCAGCCAGACCTGATCCCCTTCGATCTTCGTAGCAAGGATCTTTACGTCTGAAAACAGGCCATGCCGCCAGAAGCGTTTCACAGCCGTTGTAATTTCATCACCCGGAATGGTAACCACATCTCCCACAGATAAACCGGAAAAACCGATCAGTACAAAATCATCATAATTCTGTGCACCTGTGATTTGAATATCTGCAATTTTATATCTTTTCGTTACTGAATACGAAATGGCCGGAACCTCCGCAGGTACCTCAACATGTGTAGTGTCGCTTTCCTGGGCAAATACACCCGAAACACAGCCCAGGAAAATAAAAAACAGCACTAATTTCTTATACATATACTGCTATTGGTTTATAGATTTAACTGCTCGCTTATCTTACCAAAACGTCTTTCCCGTTGTTGATAATACAAGATAGCTCCATACAACTCTTCTTCTCTAAAATCAGGCCAGAAAACATCCGTAAAGTAAAACTCCGCATAGGACAACTGCCATAACAGAAAGTTACTGATACGCTTTTCTCCTCCTGTCCGTATCAACAGATCCGGATCCGGAATACCTTTGGTAGTAAGATGGTCTGAGACAACCGCCTCAGTTATATCATTGGGGGTAATTTTCCCTTCTTTCACTTCCGCAGCTAACTGTTTGACAGCTTCCACAATCTCCCATTTGGCAGAATAGCTCAAAGCCAAAACTATCGTGGTTCCCGTGTTTGCAGAAGTTTCCTGAATACAGGAAAGTAATGTGGCCCGGGCTTTTTCCGGTAAACGATTCAGGTTCCCGATCGCCTTCAGGCGGACATTATTTTTCATCAAATCCGGTGTCTCCCGATGAATAGCTGTCACCAGCAATTCCATTAAAGCCTGTACCTCGGCTTCCGGGCGATTCCAGTTCTCATTCGAGAACGTGTACACCGTCATATATTTTAAACCAATAGCTGTCGCAGCTTCCACCATTTTCCGGACGGAAATCACACCTTCCTGATGGCCAAAACTACGGTCTTTCCCCTGCGCTTTTGCCCATCGGCCATTTCCATCCATAATAATAGCAATATGCTGCGGCAAACGCTGCCTGTCTATTTTTTCTATCAATGACATGCGTCTTTCATAATTACATTAAAAGCCCGGCAGGCTATTTATATTATTACAAGGCCTGCTACGGGGACCAAAGTCCCAGGTAACAGATAGCAGTAAGAAAGAATACCAATCTTTATTCTTCAACATACTACTACTTATCTCATACGGGTTATTCAGAAATTCATTACTATCATCCGTTACATCCAGACTGTCACTAAACAGTTTGCGGAAAGTAAATTCACATCCTAAATTTACCCTGTTCCTGATCTTATATTTTGCACCCACACCAAAGGGAATATTCAATCCGGCAAAAGTCCGGTTATTTCCGGGTGCAACAGTCACGCCCATTCCCAAAAGAACGTACGGCGTAAACCGTTTGGTGTTCATAAAAGCATACTTATCGCTATAAGCAAAAAAATTAAATT
>JAJQEE010000069.1:0-2919 GCA_021201865.1 Tannerellaceae bacterium
TTCCGCCACGGGTTTCACCCGCGGTTATTTACATTCAAGCCCTCCGGGCTTACAATCTCTAACTTTGTCAAAGAGCATATAGACTTTTGGGAAACCCTTATTTATTCTATTCCTGTCTGGTGAAAAGTTAAATCTTTTTGGTTATTTTGTATTTCTATGTAAATAGAAGTGTGGTTTATAAGGATCTAAAACTTATATGCTATCAGGCTGGTTTAGGGATTATAGATTTTTTGGATTATAAATTGTTAGTAAAATGATTCAGTTAAGTTTTCCGGATTGGGATAGAGAACTTTTTATTTATTTGAATAGTAAAAATGCGGATTGGCTGGATCCGGTGATGATCTTGTTAAGTACGTATGCCGCCTGGTTTTTCTTATGTTTCATGGTCATTTTGCTGATGTTATATAAAAACCGGCAACAAGGGAAAACAGGTGCGCTTTTTTTTGGTGGGTGGGCTGGTTGTTAATACCATATTAAATATGTTGATCAAATTGGTTTTTGTCCGTCCCCGTCCCGGGCACGAAGACCTGTTAAAAGAGTGGATTAACCTGTTGGAGGATACGGGAACCAGTTATAGCTTCTTTTCCGGCCATTCTTCCAATTCGATCTGTCTGGCTGTTTTTACTACGCTTTATTTCCGGAATAAGATCTATGGAATAGCGATCTTTGCCTGGGCGCTGGCGGTTGCTTATAGCCGTATTTATGTGGGAAAGCATTATCCGTTAGATGTGATCGTGGGTATTTTATTCGGTCTGCTGACTGGCTGGGCTGCTTATTGGTTTTATCGAAAATACACTTCCCGTACGGTTACGGAGAATGCTCAGGAGTAAGGCTGGTGTTTATTTTTGCATTCGTACGGAACTTCGTTAATTTTCTCCAAAATAATCCCTTTTCCCTATCCATCTGACTGGTCAGTCTGTTTAACTAACAGGTATAATTCAAAAAGTTTTGATGATGGATCATTCAGATAAAAAGAAAACGATACAATCTATTAATCCGGCAACCGGACAGGTGAACAGGGAGTTTGACCTGATGACAGACCAGGAGGTTTCTTATCTGGTAGAACAGGCGGACAGTACCTTCAAAAAAGTGGAAACAAACCTCTTTTGAAGAGCGGGCCGGGATACTGAAAAAGGTGGCTTCTGTGTTAGACCGGCGGAAAGAGGAGTTGGCTCGTCTATGTAGTATAGAGATGGGTAAAGTACTGGAACAGGGGGTAGGAGAGATCGAGGTTTGTATAGCTATCTTTACCTATTATGCGGAAAACGGAGCCCGGTTTCTGGCAGATAAGCCTTTGCAAACGCCTGTAGGAACTGCCTTTGTCAGTTATGAACCTATTGGAGTAATTTTAAGTGTGCAGCCCTGGAACTTTCCTTTCTATCAGGTAAGCCGTTCCGCTGCTCCCCACATTATGGCAGGAAATACGTATGTGTTGAAGCATTCATCCAATGTCCCTCAGTGTGCGCTTGCCATGGAAGAGGTCTTTGCAGAAGCCGGCGCACCGGAAGGAGTATTCACCAACCTGTTCATTACCGGTCCCAAAGCTTCGGAGCTGATTGCAAATGAACATATTCATGGGGTTTGTTTTACGGGTAGTGAAGCGGCCGGTACTTCTATTGCTTCGGAAGCGGCTAAAGTGGTGAAAAAAACAGTCCTGGAATTGGGAGGTAGTGATCCTTGTATCGTGTTGGAGGATGCCGATTTGGAGATAGCCGTAAAAATGGCTGCGTTAGGCCGTATACAAAACGCCGGACAGATATGTACTTCTCCTAAAAGAATTATTGTCATGGAATCCATGGCTGAAAAGTTTATTCAGAAAGCGAAAGAACTGTATGAAGGACTGAACGTGGGAGATCCTTTAGATGAACAGGTACACATGGGACCGGTGGTGACGGAAGCAGCCCGGGACCAGATCCTGGATCAGGTGAACAAAACGGTTCAGGCGGGAGCCACCTTAGTGTATGGCGGAAAGAAGCTGGATGTTCCGGGGGCTTTTATGGAACCTACAATCCTTACCGGTATTAAGCCGGGTATGGTTGCTTATTCGGAAGAGATCTTTGGTCCTGTTTTATGTATTTATGTGGTGAAGGATGAAAATGAAGCTGTTGCAGTGGCGAATGATAGTAAATTCGGATTAGGAGGGACGATTATCTGTAAGGATGAAGAAAGAGCGGTGAATGTGGCGCGCCGCATAGAAACCGGGATGGTTTTCATTAATCATGTCACCTCTTCTATGCCGGAACTGATATTTGGAGGAACCAAACATTCCGGATATGGCCGGGAATTATCTGAAGAAGGTATTAAAGAGTTAGTGAATCATAAATTAATACGGATCTCCAAACCGGATGCTCCTTATTAATCGGACAGGTAATAAAATAGAAACATAAGTCATAAAAGATGGAACATACTGTATTTAAATTGCAGAAGTCCTATGTGGATGATATCGGTATTTCTGAAATAGAAGCGGAAAAGAAAAACTGTTTATTGGGTCAATATGATGATGAAGAGGATCACTATGAAGTTTTTTCTTTTGACGGAGATCAGGGTTTTGTCACTTTAAAAGTAAAGATCACCGGAAAGGAAGAGGAAGATGAAAGATTGATAAATAAGGTGATCGCATTAAACCAGGGATTGAACCCACATGCTCAGTTAGTGAGTTTTGAGACCAGCTCAGAAGATGAAGATCTTTATTTCCACCAGGTTACTTTGAAAATGAATTACCGGTTTGATTGTGATATTTCGGAAGACTATTAACTTTTAGTGGTTTATCAGATATAGGAATACAAAGCCTCTTGCTTAGTCGGAAGATTTTTTATGCTTACAACAGGCAGAAAATTAACACAATGGACGTGAGGATTTGGCTTTAGGCCGATCTTCGATTGCAATCCGAACCTCTCCGCTTATCAGGATCTCCCGATC
>JAJQEE010000069.1:3019-7864 GCA_021201865.1 Tannerellaceae bacterium
CGGCATCTACGAAATCCCTATTTGGATAGAACAAAAGGTATAGAAAAGCGGATCACAGATCCTTATACTCAAGAGGCGGGGATCGGGAGATCCCCTTCAACGGGAAACGTTTTATTTATGGACCTGTCGGATTTGCAATCCGACAGCACTGGGTATGAGGATCTCCCGATCCGGCATCTACGAAATCCCTATTTGGATAGAACAAAAGGTATAGAAAAGCGGATCATATATCCTTATACTCAAGAGGCGGGGATCCGGAGATCCCCTTCAACGGGGTCTTTGTGTGCATGATAAATAAATCTCCTGAACAAGCTTAGATAGAACCAGGGGATATGCACATCTTGCTTGTTAATCCGGGAGTATTTCGTATTTGGTTTGAGGGAACCATTTGTCTAACAGATTATCTGCTTCCCATTCGATTCCCGGGGTGATGTGTTTGGTTACTTTTTCATAGGCTGTCCAGATACTGATCGCTTCATCTATCCATCCCAGAATAGGGATCTTATCCATTGATATAAGGTTGATGGGTAATATCAGATAAGAAAGGGCAGCTATGATCAATCGTTTGTCATTGGCAGGTGTTTGCGGACTTTTTAATACGAAATAGAGTATTAAAACCGGGCGGGTGGCGGTCCGTCCTGCTGTTTTTGCATAATCGGTTATCTTTTCCCACCACCAATCATAATCAATGAATTGCTTTTTCATATTATTCCTTTCTTACAATGAAGGGTAAATATATGAAATTTACCGGATATAAAAAAGCCCGGGATAGGTGCCCGGGCTTATATGGATTATTTATAGGTATATTTTATTATAGTTCACGGATTTTAATGTTGCGAAACCAGCAATCATATCCGTGGTCCTGTAAACCGATATAGCCTTCTTTTGCAGGTCCTTCTTTAAAGCCCGGCCAGTCTTTGAATTTACTTTTGCTCACTAATTCGTACCATTCAGGAGTCCAGAGTTCGTATTCTACGACTTTTACACCGTTTTGGGTATGAGTGGCTTTCCCATCTTTTACACGGATTACAATGGTATTCCATTCTCCGGCTGGTTTGGCATTCTGTGGCAAAGCCGGCAGAATATCATACAAAGAACCGGCTAAGTGGTTGGTTAATTTGTTATCCGAAGCATTCCAGTTGTCTAACACCTGCACTTCCGGAGCGGCATAATAGATGGCTTTCTCAGGATACTCCACTACATAATAGAAAATACCTGAATTCCCTTTGGGTTCGATTTTCCAGTCGATAGAAAGCTCAAAATTTGCATACTTTTTGCTTCCGAACAAAATGTCACCCCCTTGTCCCCAACCTTCTTTTTCTTTGTTTTTGCCTACTTCCATGGCCTCATCATCAATGATCCAGTTGACAGCCATTTCGGTGGAGTTACATTTACGCCATCCGTCGAAGCTTTTCCCATCAAAAAGAAGGGTCCAGCCTTGTTTCTTTTCCTTTTTTGTGAGGGTGTTGTTTTTTTGAGCTGATAGAGATAAGCTACCTACTGTAGCGAATAGGATAGATAATAGTACTACTTTTTTCATGATTGAAATCTGTGTTTAAAGTTAGATATTAAAAACGCGGATGAAGTTACTGCTTTTTTGATGGGATGAGATAGGATTTTGCACGGATCTTGTCCCTTTTTATATAATTTTAATTCTTAACGGGCTGTTCAGAAAGATTCTCTTCCGGCTTCTCCGTCTGTTCTTATACAAAAAATGATGGAGATATCTGTTCGTACCTGGATCATTCTATGCATTGTATAAGCAGGAAGAATACCGGAAGAGAAATTTGCCTGATCGTTATTCTTTCGTTAATATATAATCTTCTGCCAGACTTCCTGTGATGACTTGTTGATTATCATCCAATTTTCTTAGACGGCCTTCTTCCACCTTAAAATATTGATTCTGTCCTGTTTTTGAATAAAGGGTAAGGGTATTGCCATCTACGGAGAAATCTCCTTTTTCCTCAAACTTATTATCCTCTTTTCCTGTGTAGACAGATTCTAATGTGTAACTCTGGTCTTTGTGTAAAGTCAGCGTTGTTTTTATGCCCGGATTGTCTGCACCCGGGAAAGTTCCTTTATAGGTTCCATAGTAATCCAGTGAATTTTCGGCGTTATGGATACCATCCTCATACCGGTCTGTACTTTCCTGTACATTTTCTTCATAATAAGATGTATGATCATCTATCTTATTTTTGCGGTTGTTGCAGGATGTCACAAAAAGGACCACTACCAACAGGCTTACAATTGTTTTCATATCTTTTTTCTTTTTAATAATTCGGTTTATTATCCGGAAACCATTTTCCGGATGTTTTTACCAACATATAAAAACCGGATATCCAATTTTGTTTATGTTCCGGGGCTAAATTCATCCGGACAGCTTCTTTTTAGTATATTTTTTGTAGTTTGCGGGAACTTTCCGTTCTTTGTGTCCGGAACTATTTAATATGATTATGAAACGAACAATACTATCTGTATTTTTATTTTATTTTTTGTGTTTATCTACTGTCTGTCCGGCACAGCAAACATTTCCTTCCTTAGAAGAGATTGTGTCCGGAAAAGTGGTTCAAACCCAATATGCCGGAACCATAAACTGGCTGAAAGATGGGGAACGTTATTCCCGGATCGAGCAGGAGGATGCTACGGGAGGTATGGAGGTTGTAGCCTACCGGGCCAAAGATAATGCCCGGGAAGTGATCATTCCTGCTTCTATGCTGGTCCATCCGGAAACAGGAACCCCTTTGACTGTCCGGAGTATTATCTGGAGTGAGGACAACAGCCGGGTCCTGATCTATAATAATACCAAACGGGTATGGCGGTATGATACCCGGGGAGATTATTGGGTACTGGACCTGAAAGAAGGAACACCCAGACAGTTGGGAAAAGGGCTTCCGGAATCCTCTTTGATGTTTGCTAAATTCTCTCCCGCCGGAGACCGGGTCGCCTATGTTTCCGGAAATGATATCTATATGGAAGAGGTGGTTTCGGGACAGATCACCCGGTTGACTACGGATGGGAGTGAAACGATTGTGAACGGAACATTTGACTGGGTATATGAAGAGGAATTCAGTTGCCGGGATGGCTTCCGCTGGAGCCCTTCGGGAAAATATATTGCTTACTGGCAGAGTGATACGGAAGGAACGGGTGTTTTTGATATTATCAATAATGTGGATTCTTTATATCCGACGATCCTTCATTTTCCTTATCCAAAAGCCGGAACAGCCAATTCGGCTGTCAAAATCGGTTTTCTGGCTGTGGACGGGGGAGAAACTACCTGGCTGGATATTCCGGGAGATCCACGGAATAACTATCTGCCACGGATGGAATTTATCCCGGAAAGTGATGAACTGTTTATCCAGCAGTTAAACCGGGAGCAGAATACAAACAAAGTCTGGACCGTGAAATTGGATCATCCGGTTCCGGTTCATATTTTTACCGATACGGATGCTGCCTGGTTGGACACCAATGATGAGGTGACCTGGTTGAAGGATAACCGTTACTTCACCTGGTTGAGTGAACGGGATGGATGGAGACATCTTTACCGGGTCAGCCGGGATGGAAAAGAGATCATTCCTGTTACCAAAGGGGAATTTGATTATATTTCACCTGTAGGCATGGGCCTGAAAAAAGGGATCGTTTATTTTATCGCTTCGCCGGACAACTTTACCCAGCGATACCTTTATAGTGCTTTTCTGTTTGGAAAAGGGGAGGTGAAGCGGGTGAGCCCTGTCGATCAGGAAGGACAGCATACCTATCAGATGTCGCCTACCGGGAAGTGGGCGGTTCATACGTATAGTAACGCATCTACTGCTCCGGTCATTGATATGGTCTCTTTTCCCAAACATGAATCTGTACGGATCATAGAAGATAACCAGCAGGCCCGGGAACAGTATGCTGGATTAGGTGTTCGTCCGAAAGAGTTTTTCCAGGTGAGATCCGGTGATTTACTTTTAGATGCCTGGATGATCAAACCTATTGATTTTGATCCGGCTAAGAAATATCCGGTGATTATGGAGGTCTATGGTGAACCCTGGGGGGCTACCGTACAGGATGTCTGGAGTGGAGGAGATCTGTGGACCCAATATATGGCAAACCAGGGATTCCTGATGGTTAGCATTGAAAACAGGGGAGCGAATACACCCCGGGGAAGAGAATGGAGAAAATGTATTTACGGCGAGGTGGGAACTTTTTCGGCAGAAGACCAGTGCCGGGGGATCCTGGATATGGCGGAGCAGTTCTCATTTATAGATACCAGCCGGATCGGGATTACCGGATGGAGTGGTGGAGGCAGCCAGACCCTAAACTGTATGTTCCGTTACCCGGAAGTGTTCCACACGGGGATTGCCGTAGCCTTTGTCTCGGACCAACGCTTATATGATACCATCTATCAGGAACGGTATATGAATACTCCGCAAAACAATCCGGAGGGTTACCGGAAAGGCTCACCGATCACCTATGCGGAGAACCTGCAGGGTAATCTGTTACTGATCCATGGAACAGCCGATGATAACGTGCACTATCAAAGTTGTGAATTGTTAGTGAATGAGTTAATAAAACACGGAAAAGTATTTAGCCAGATCAGTTATCCGATGCGCAGCCATAGCATCAATGAAGGAGAGGGAACTACGTTGCATCTTCGCAAAAGTATGGCGAAATACTGGATAGATCATCTGGGCCGCTAACTCTTTTCAGGTATACGGATGCTATTTATAAAGCAGAAGCGGGTGTCCCAAAAGTCTATATGCTCTTTGACAAAGTGACAGCTTATAAGCCCGGAGGGCTTGAATGTGAATAACCGCGGGTGAAACCCGTGGCGGAAAGCAGCCACACGCTATGAACCCCGAA
>JAJQEE010000221.1 GCA_021201865.1 Tannerellaceae bacterium
ATATAGAATGCTATAAATAAAACAACTAAAACTAGAAGTATGAATGAAATTATATCAGTAATCATATCGAATTAAAATAAAGATTGTTTACTCAAAAAATAATGGACTTTAAATATAATATTTAATTACTAAATTCTTTTATTCCCCAACCACACTACCTTTGCCCCTATGAATAACAAACAATGGATCAACTACTGGAAATGTAACCTCGCGGACTCGCTGAGGGCTGCGATTGATATGGATAAACAGGATCACTTTGAGGTGGAGGGGCTGGATGTGTTTATGCCGCGGATCGATGACCTTGGGTTGGTGAATGGACTGATCGATAAGGAGGAGAAGCGGAGGAATGCGCAGAGGCATGTGTATTCGCCGGAGAGTGAGAAGTGGATGCCGCTGGAGGAAGTGGAGGTGCTGGTGGCGCCTTTACGGCCGGCTCCGTTGCCGGAGCATGGGGCGTTTACGGGGGTGCGGACGCCTGTTTTTCCTTTCTGGTATTATGTGACGCTGGATAGGGAGGGGGCGTTGCGGGTTCCTTCGGTGACGTTTCCGGTGATTCCGCGGAAGTATCTGGCGCCATATGCCGACGATCGGGTGGAGTTTACCTTCTCTACGGTGGAGGAGGTGGATGAGGCGATGGCACGTGAACCGTTGCGGTTTGACTCGTGGACGGCGTATGTGGAGTATCTGGTGGGGTTGTTTGAGACCTTGTCGGGGAGTAGTCTGGCGCAGTTTGAAGTGGAAGGCTTTGCGACGGTGCGCGACGGTGTGGTGTTGATGCCGGACGAGGAGACCGGGGCGGCTGTGGGTGTGATCGGCCTGTATGAAAAGTTGTCGAAAGAGGAGGAGCTGCCTCCGTTATTACATACGTTTACTACCTTGGAGCATCCGGAGCCGGGGCTTCCGTTGGATACGAGGGGGTTGCTGGAGGCGAACCGGTTGCATCTGGGGCAGATGGGGTATGATTTTCCGCTTTCTGTTTCGCAGCGGAAGAGTTTGTACACCTATCTGGCAGATAATAGCCGGGTGTTTGCTGTGAATGGGCCTCCGGGTACGGGTAAGACGACGTTGTTGCAGAGTATGGTGGCGAATGCGGTGGTGCAGTCGGTGCTGGACGGAGAGGGGGAAACGCCTGCGTTGATCCTGGCCTGTTCGGCTAATAACCAGGCGGTAACGAATATTATTGAGAGTTTTACACGGTCGAAAACGCATCCCGGCCCGTTGGAGGGGCGTTGGATACCGGATATGGAAGGGTATGCTACTTATCTGCCGTCGGCCGGGAAGAAAGAGGCTGAACTGGCGGGTATCAATTATAAGAAACCGGGTGGTGAAGGGCTTTTCCGGGAGTTGGAGACGGAGGAGTATATCCGGGAGGCAAAGCTTGTCTTTGAGGAGAAGGCGGCGGCTTACCTGCGTCGTCCGGGGTTGTCTGTCAGGGAATATACGAAGAAGTTGCGGAAAGAGATACAGGTTGTTGCGAAGATCCTGGAGGATGGAAGCCAGTACCGGAAGGAGTGTCTGGAGGCTACCGGATTACTGAAAGCGGCGGGTTTACCGGTGCCGGAGACATGGGAAGAGGCTGTTTCGTTGCTGGATGCCGGGCGTTTCCGCCGGGAGGTGGACTGCTTGAAGGAGGCGGAACAGACGGTGATCGGTTATTTCCGCCGGGAGCCGGTCTTCCGGAAATTGTTTTGCCTGTTGGGTATCGGTACGGCTTTGGAGAACAGGAAAGGGGAACTGGCGGTCCTGTTGCGGGATTTCCCGCTGGAGGGCGTGGTGTTTACCGACTTTACCCAGCCGGGTATGTTGCAGCAGTTGCAGGAGCGTATAGCGCTATGGCAAACGGTGATACGCCGGATTGAGTTGTGGGAGAAATGGAAAGCTACCTATCATATCAAAGGTGATCCGCCTGCTTCGGAAGAGGAATATTGGGACAGGGAGTATGAGAAGATCGCTGTGGCGAAGGAGACGGGCGGGAAGGCGCCGATGAACTGTTTCTATGATGAACTGGATGTGACGTTGCGTCACCGGGCTTTTCAGTTGGCTGTGCATTACTGGGAAGGCAAATGGATACTGGAAACGGAGGCTGCTTTGCAGGAGGATTCGTTCGGGAGTAAAGGTGTGGAGCCTTCCAAAAAGCGTTGGCAGAGGCAGGCGATGCTGACTCCTTGTTTTGTGAGTACGTTTTATATGACCCCGCGGTTCTTTACCTCTTATAAGTATATGGGAAAAGACGACCGGGATAAATCGATATTTGACACCCAGCCGTTGTACGACTTTATTGACCTGCTGATCGTGGATGAGGCGGGGCGGGTCACTCCGGAGGTGGGTGCGGCTACGTTTGCGCTGGCGAAGCGGGCTGTGGTTGTGGGCGATGTGAAGCAGATTGAGCCGGTATGGAGTACGACGGCTAAGGTGGATATCGGTAACCTGAAGAAGGCGGGACTGATCGCCGGGTATGACGACCGGGTGTATGAATCGGTGTATAGCCCGAAGGGTTTTCTTTCGTCGGATGGTAGTGTGATGAAGATGGCGCAGAATGCTTGTATATACCGGGAGGCTGGTTTGCCGGAAGCGGGTGTGTTACTGGTGGAGCATCGCCGTTGTTATGATGAGATTATCGGGTATTGCAATGAGCTGGCTTATCATGGGCAGTTAAAACCTTTGAAAGGGAAAGCGAAAGCGGGTAATTTATTCCTGCCGATGTGCTTAGTGCATGTGCCGGGGCATTCGGAGGTAAAGAATAAGGAACGTTCTAACCTGGCAGAGGCGAAAGCGGTCGCGCAGTGGCTGGATATGAACCGGAAAAAGATCGGGCAGCGGTATGTGGATGGTAAGGAGTATAAGCAGGTAGAGGATATTGTGGGGATCATTACGCCTTTTGTGGGGCAGAAGAAATTGCTGCGCCGTTGTCTCCTTGAAAAGGGCTTTGATTGTACGCGTTTGAAGATGGGAACGGTCCATGCTTTGCAGGGGGCTGAGCGTCCGGTGATCCTTTTCTCGATGGTGTATGGCAAAGGGGATACGGCTACGATGTTCTTTGACCGGGATAATAAGCCGAATATGCTGAACGTCGCTGTTTCACGGGCGAAGGATAGTTTTATTGTTTTTGCGAACCGGGGGATTTTTGAGGAGAAGGGGAAGACGCCTTCGGGGTTGTTGGGGCGTTGGCTGAAAGAGATAGAGTAAGCTATATACCTATTTGTTTTTGTCCGGAAAGAGCTGCGATTCCGGCTTTGTTGATGCCAGGATTGAAAACCTGTGGCATTTAGTCGCAATCTGAGCTCCCTCCGGACGGTGGAGCACAACGTTTTACTTATTTTCCAGTGCTTTCAGTATCTCTTTCCCTACTTTATGGGCAGACATCGGGTTTTGTCCGGTAATCAGGCGTCCGTCTACTACGACGTGTGGCATCATAGGAGCCTTTTTTCGAAGGAGGCTTTTCGTTTGATAAGCATATCTTCCAGTAGGAAGGGGACGATGGTTTCCCGCTTCATCAGTTTTTCTTCTTCGTTGGTGAAACCGGTTACCCGTTTGCCTTCTATCAGGTGCGTGCCGTCGTTGAGCTTCAGGTTGACCAGTCCGGCCGGGCCGTGGCAGACGGCTGCTACGATACCGCCTGCTTCATATATCTGGCGTGCAATGGTGGAGAGTTCGGTTACTTCGGGAAGATCCCACATGGCACCGTGTCCTCCGGCGTAGAAGATGGCTGCGTATTCTTCCGGTTTTATGTCGGCTGGTGTCAGGCTGGTGATTATCTTCTTTTGGTATTTCTGGTTGTTCCAGAATTTACGGTTGATGGGATCGAGCAGTTCAAAACCGTCTACCGGGGGTGTTCCGCCGTGGGGACTGACAAAGTCGATCTCATATCCGGCTTTGGTGAGTACTTTCCAGGGATGGGCTACTTCCGAGAGGTAATAGCCGGTATGTTCGCCGGTATGTCCCAGTTTCCCGTGGCTGGTGACTACGAATAATACTTTCTTTGCTTTTTTATTTTTTCCGGCTTTCTTTGCTTTCTTTTTCAGCCAGTAGGCTATTCCGCCTATAAGAAGTGCTGATCCTATTATCTTTTTCATTTTTTCTGATTTATATGATCTTATTTATACTATTTTCCGATTTATCACAGCCGGAAGAATGATAGGTTGCTGTTCCTATAGCTTTTCTGGAATGAGGAAAACCAGCAAACTATTAGTGGAAACAATTTTGTACAGAGATAGTTTACTTTTGATTATATAAGATATATTAGTAAAGGCTTTTGGAAAAGTAAAACTTATAACTCCCCAATTGGATTTGGATAAAGAATTATTTGATGTTATGTTGATAATGATGGTGGATAATATGGGTAGTTGTCCTATATCGTATGACAGGGAGCAAAAAATTTCCAGTGCAGGTTTATGAGGACCGGATCGTGTTTAAATTTGATCCGTATGGTGAGACTATTCGGATTAATTACCTAAATGAAAAAAATATTAAACTCTCTTTGTTTTATAATTAGATTGTCTGGTAAATTTCCCTTTGGGCCTATTCTCTAAAATTCCGTTTTAAATGATCTTTTCCTGACATAGAAAAGAAGTAGTTTTAATATACTTATTATGGCCGGTTAATAAGTATATTAAGTAGGTGTAATAAGTATATTAGCAAAACCTAATAAGTATATTAGTATTCTTCAACCAAAAAAAGGTATAGATAATAAATGGATTAATAGTTGTTAAATGGGGAACTTAAAGAAAAATAGTTCAATATGGCATTTCTTTCAGGTCTTTTTTATAAGTGTAAAAGTCCGGGATTTCTTTTTTGTTTTATAAACTATGACCGGGAGTTATATGTTCTCCCTGTATGTTTTATGAGTTAAAATGTATGAGTTTATGATCATAGAAGAATTAAGATGGTTATCGGAAGATCTGTTTAAAGAGGCAGATGAGGCCATTCCTTTAATTGGAGGAGCAAATAAGAAAAGATGGATGGCACAGCGTCTGGATGAGATTATCGGACAGGGAGGAACTTTACTGGATCAGTTTCTTAGATATGAATCCAAAGATGAAGTAGTGGATCGGTTAGATAAAGAATATGATGTGGCTGGGCATCCGAAAGTAGACAATCTCATTCCGGAAAAGGAGGATCCGGATGCTAAAACATGGACAGAAATGGACCCTATGAGGAATGATCGTCCGGTACAACCTGAATATGTGGATGAAGGTCCTGAATTCCAACCGGGTGATCTTTCGGAGCCTGGGAATAAAACATATAATTGCCGGAAATAAAGGTAGGGAATACTTATTTTAAATTGAATCATCCGGGTGAAGTATATGAATTTATTCCTTCTGCCGGGGAATTTCTGGAAGTAAAAACTTAACAGATTACTTTCAAAGCTTCTAAGATATTACACCTGGCGGGTCGTGGGAAAACAGAGAAGGAGATGATTGAATTATTAGGAATTTCTGTAGATGTGGTGAAATGTCATAAAAAAAGATTTTGCCCAATTGGAAGTGCATACAATGGCACAGGCTGTTCAATGGGTAAATAATCAAAAAAAGAAAGGATTCTTAACCATTCTTTCCTATCTGATAAATTCATACCAGACAGGAAAGAGGATTTCTTATGCGTCTTCCTGTTTGGCTTTACTAATAATCCAGTGAATATCGAACTTGTCGGTAAAAGTGCCGTAGAGTTCCGCCCAAAATGTTTTTTGTAACGGCATAGTTACTTTTCCTCCTTCAGATAAGGCGTTGAAGATCCGGACTACTTCTGCTTCATCTGAAGTACTAATTGCTAATTCAATATTACCCGGCTCTTTGGCAGATGGGTGATCCGGTTTATCTGTTCCCATCAAAACAACGGTTTCCCCAATGGGAAGCCCTATATGTACAATCTTTTCCATGGCTGGAATGGGAGTTTGTATTTCACTATTAGGTAGATCTTCATAGCGGAATAAACCTTTAAATTCTCCTCCGAATACTGATTTATAAAACTCAAATGCGTCCTCACAGGATCCATCAAAGTTAATATATGGCTCTAATTTTAGCATATTACCTGATTTTAATTATTTATAGTTATTCTCATAACTTATAAATAATAAAATAGGTTGAAGAGTAAAAACTAAATTTGATTAAATATATCTTTTTAAAACTACCTGAAATTTTCAAGTTAGTTTTATTCATAACACATTTCTCTCAAAATGGGAATTTGTAGTTGGCAGAGAACAAAAATTCATAAGGATTGTTTTAATAGTAAGAATGCAGTGTTCATTAAATAATAACTACTATGATATTAAGTCGAGAATTATCAAATGCTTTAAATGACCAGGTAACTGCTCAGATGTGGTCTTCTAATCTGTATATGTCTATGGCTGCACATTTTATGATGTTGGGACATAAGGGTATGGCTTCGTGGATGAAAAAGAAGTCTTTTCAGGAACTGGAATCTGCTTATCAATTGATTGAATACTCTTTGGCTAATGGCGGACAAATTGTGATCGGAGTGATCAATGCTGTACCGACAGGTTTTGGTACACCACAGGAGATTTTTGAACGGGCAGTAGATCATGAGCAGCATCAGATCAAATTAATGCAGAAAGTGATGAATATGGCTGCTGATGAAAAAGATTCTGCAACGGAAGGATTTATGAGTGAATATATAAATGGTCAGGAAGAGCAGACATCAGCCAAAGCTATTGTTGAAAAATTCAAACAAAATGGCGATCAATCATTGGATGTCCTTGACCAGGAATTGGGCAAGTGATAACCAGAACCGAATGTATACTACCTGAAAGGGAAGATCTGAGATCTTCCCTTTTTTGTAATTAATAGGAACTGCATTTCTTAGTAGTTATGTAATAAAGGCTACTTGATCATAGATACTTACTTCTTTTATTACTAAAAAAGCAGGTGTCCAAAAACTTTTGGACACCTGCTTTCAGGTTTTATATAAAAGGAAATCGATCCTTCTATTCAGGTGCTATTTTTACTTATAAAAAAGTATATTACTTTTTAGAATTAGAAGACGATTTGAAGCGTCCTTCAGAATCTCTCTGTTCATGTGAAGCGTTTGAACCTCTACCACCAGATTGAGACTGTGAGCCACGTTGGCTTGAATTACTTGAATCAGAAGACGTAAAACGTCCTTGTGAATCTCTGTTCGTATTGCCCGATTGTGAGCTTCTTGAACTTGATGAATTTTTAGTTCTCATATTAAAAAATCAATTTTTATAATTAACTTATTTCCAGATCTATGGATCCTTTTTTATCACTTTTGCAAAATGTCCTGTCATCGTCACCTCTCACTCACCTCATTTCGGATGTGTAACTGAAAAAGCAGTTCTAACTTTAAAGAGTAGAAGCATTCCGTATTATCTCACATCATGCAAATGTGTAACTGTACCATGAACAAGGTTCTCTTCGATTGGTTCATCCGGCATTAGAAAAGCTCTGTCTTCTACTCTATATTAAGAGGTCTTTAGGTAAAAAATCTCCTTTCTTGACGAGTTGTTTCCCCTTTTTTTACGTTAAAAAAAGGAGGGATTCTAACCTCTTTTACCAAATGAGTTCATTCCCTAATAGAATTCTCAAATCTTTGTAAATCTGGTTTAATAAAAAAATCCATAAGGATAAACGCAGTTTTAAGAATGTGTAATAAATGAAATTAAATGTTATGAGAGTGTTTTTGAATGTTTGTTTGTTATCGATTTTCTATAAATAAAGGAGTGATAGAGTGAAAAACAAAATGATAATCTGGCGGAATTTGAGAATAAAAGTAGGG
>JAJQEE010000137.1 GCA_021201865.1 Tannerellaceae bacterium
ATCACCGGGAACTGGCTGAAAACATCTTAAAAGGCTAACGCAACCGGGGAAATAATAATAATGACGCCGATAATAATCAGGTAGTCCGCCAGTTAGTTGCTAAACGTCTTGAAAAAGCCAAACTGATGGGATATGAAGATTATGCTTCTTTTGTCCTCGAAGACCGGATGGCGAAAAACTCAGCGAATGTATACAATTTATTAGATGAACTCTGGACCCCGGCTTTGGCAAAAGCAAAAGAAGAGTTGGCGGATATTAATGCCGAGATCAAAAAAGATGGAAAGAACTTTACCGCGGAAGGTTGGGACTGGCGCTACTATTTTGAAAAAGCGAAAGTGGCGAAATTCAATCTGGATGAAAATGAAGTACGTCCTTATCTGAAACTGGAAAATGTATTTGAAGGAGCTTTCTATGTAGCGACTAAATTATATGGTGTCACGTTCACTCCGATCCGGAATATTCCTTTGCCACATCCGGAAGCGTATGCCTTTGAATGTAAGGACAGAGATGGTTCTCATTTAGGAGTATTATATATGGATTTCTTCCCACGTGCCAGTAAACGGGGAGGAGCCTGGTGTGGCAGCTACCGTCCGCAGATCTATGAAAATGGTAAAAGGGTAGCTCCGGTTGTAACGATCGTATGTAATTTCACACAACCGTCTCCGGGACAACCCGCTTTGTTAAGTGCGGATGAGGCGACCACATTGTTCCACGAGTTTGGGCATGCCTTACACGGGCTGTTTAGGGATGTGCATTATTATGGTATTGGCGGTGTTCCCCGTGATTTTGTGGAATTACCTTCCCAGATCATGGAACACTGGGTGTTTGAACCGGAAGTGTTGAAAGTGTATGCGAAACATTATGAAACAGGGGAGGTGATCCCTGCCGGACTGATTGAAAAGCTGGATAAAAGTAGTAAATATGGTCAGGGTTTCGCTACCACAGAATATCTGGCGGCTTCCTATCTGGATATGGACTATCACGTATTGAAAAATGTTCCTTCCAATCTGAAAGTGATGGATTTTGAAGCGCAGACATTAGGTAAACGTGGCCTGATCAAACAGATCCCTGCCCGTTACCGTTCGACCTATTTCAATCATACGATGGGTGGCGGTTATACGGCCGGATACTATAGCTATATCTGGTCCGAAGTGCTGGATTCAGATGCCTATGAAGCATTTGAAGAAACAGGAGATATCTTCAACCAGGAAATGGCAGCTAAATTCCGTACTTATGTCCTGACACCGGGCGGAATTGATGACGCCATGGATATGTATGTGAATTTCCGTGGTAAAGAACCCGGAACCGGTCCTTTACTGAAAAACAGAGGTTTGAAGTAAAAGATCCATTTATAATATATGAAACGGAAGTAATTCCGGCTCGTATCGGAAAGGATCCTACAAAGGATTTCTTCCGGTCGGACCGGAATTATTTTTTTAACATACTTCTTCTGAAAGCAGGTTAAAAAGAAGTCTTTAGGTATATTCCCGTGGATACCGGAAAATAATAGCTAATATAGCACCGATCCCCAGTAAATAAGGGTAATATAAATATTGCATGATCTCCAGAGGAGTGACTGTGCTTAGTCCGGCAGCGATCAGTAATTGAGCTCCGTAGGGAATTATTCCCTGGGTAATACAGGAAAACATATCTAATATACTGGCACTCCGGCGTGGGTCAATCCGGAAACGGTCTGCAATGTCCTTAGCAATGGGACCGGACATGATCAGTGCAATGGTGTTGTTTGCTGTACAGATATCGGCAAAAGTTACCAATGCGGCAATACTTCCTTCCGCTCCTTTGGGGGAGCGGATATGGGAGGTTAATTTGAGAATAATCCAATCAATCCCGCCATTGTAGCGGATCATTTCGAGCATACCTCCGGCCAGGAGGGTCACGATGATCAGTTCTCCCATGTTGGTCATACCGGTTCCCATCGCAGCATTCCATCCCCAGATATCAAAACTGCCGGTTAACAGGCCGATGACTCCGGAAAGCAGGAGTCCTGTAAAGATGACTAATAGTACATTCACCCCTAAAATCGCTGTTGCCAGCACAATTAGATAGGGGACTACCTTGATCCATTCGATCGTTCCGGTCTCATAACCTGCATTCACACTGTTTCCCATCCAGATGTAGAGGAGGGTAGTGAGAATAGCAACAGGCAGGGCAATCCGTATGTTGACCTTAAATTTATCAGACATTTTACATCCCTGTGTACGGGTGGCCACAATGGTCGTATCCGAAATGAAAGAAAGATTATCCCCGAACATCGCTCCGCTGACCGTTACTCCTACCATAAACGCTTCGGACATACCGGTTTTTGCGGCAATCCCGACAGCAACGGGGGCCAGCGCTACAATGGTTCCGACAGAAGTCCCGACAGACAGGGAAATAAAACAGGCTGCGATAAAAATACCGGTGGCAAGCAGATTGCCCGGTAAGATGGAGAGGGCCACATTCACGGTTGCATCCACGGCCCCCATCTCGGTCGCTGTCTGTGCAAAAGCCCCGGCCATAATAAAGATCAGTATCATCAGCATGATATTACTGTTAGCGGCGCCGCGACAAAATTGTTCTATCCGGTTACTGAGTTTCCCACCTTTGGACATACCGATGGCTACCACCGATCCTATGACAAAAGCCACCGTGATGGGCATTTTGTAAAAATCACCGGCTATGATAGAAACGACTAAATAAGAAACTAAAAAAACAGCGAGAGGCAGAAGTGCCCAGGGATTGGGAGAATGGTTTAATGAAGATGTTTTCATTTAAATTAATTCAAATCAGGATCTTTAGGGAATTTTGCCCATGTTTTATATTTACTTCCCAGACATTCCAGGGAGTGTTTCCAGAAAGCTTCACCATTCGCTTTCATTATATTTTCGGTGACCATATTGCTGACAATCCAGGAATTACTTTTAATTTCCTCTTTCAGTTGGTCCTTTTCCCAACCGGAATAACCTAACAGGAATTTGACTTTATCTGTGATATCATAGCCGCTTTGGATATAATCTTTTAATACATCAAAGTTTCCGTCGAAGTACAGATTTTCCCCGATAGGCATACTGTGGGGAATGATCAACTCTCCTAATGAATGAATAAAGAATAGTTTATTAGAAGCGACCGGTCCTCCCAGGTAAATAGGGATCTTAGGCGCATTTTCCAATCCTTCAAAAAAATCATTCACAATCAGGTCTGTCCTTTTGTTTAAAACAAATCCCATAGAACCTTCTTTCGTATGTTCTACTAAAAGAACAACGGAGCGTTGAAAATAGGCTTCCTGCAGAAAGGGTTCGGATATCAATAAACTTCCACGGGACGGAATCACATCATTATGTTTTATAACAAATATGTTGTTATTTGCTGCCATGGCAAGGGCTGTTCTATATGGTTAATATAGGGACAATATAGAGTATTTTAAATTAATAGACAAAAGAATCATCATTTATTGCCTGTTAAAATATGTAAATAGATTGCGTCTTTTTGTAATTTTCAGACCGGATTGTTATCTCTGAATATCTTTAAACGCTCTTCTAAAAGAGCATATTGATGATTTTTTATGAAAGAAGTACAGGCTCTTAATCCTTCCTGCTCACTACCTGTTGTACAAAGTGCGATGGCACTGATACCGTAATAGATCAATGTTTCCATCAGCCGGCTTCCGGTCATGCCCGGATAGGAAATCGTGAAATAAAATCCGTCCGCTATCGGGTCTTTCAGGTCGTGATCATAAACAATATGGAATCCATAGTCTGTGAAGATCTTTTTTAACTTTTGAGCTCTCCGGCCATATTCCCGGACATCAGACACAAAATCAAATATTCCATCTGAAGCAGCTTTGAACATCGCCGCCAGGGCAAACTGAGCAGAATGCCCGGTTCCGGCAGAAAGAGCATACAGAACCCGGTGAATATAAACCGTTCCAAATGTACCACCTCCATAGCGTTGGGTCAGGCCGGGATAAGCCCTGTTATACAGCTTATCACTCATCACGGTCACTCCGATCCGTTGCCCGGCATAACTGAATGCTTTTGACCCTGAGATCTGTATGATATAATTATCCGTATACCGTGCGACAGTGGATTGGAAAGGAGGTTGGAAAGGGATTCCCAGTTCTTTCCGGAAATCCATGGCGAAATAGGCCAGGTCTTCAATGACAATGACATCATATTGATTGGCCAGTTCACCGATGATCTGTAATTCTTCATCTGTCAGACAGAACCATCCCGGATTATTCGGGTTGGAGTAGGTGAGGGCGGCTATTTTTCCACTTTGAAGATACCTTTCCAGTTTAGGCCGTAGTTTTTCTCCCCGGTACTCATACACATCAAAAGATTCATGTGCATATCCCATTACAGCGATCTGTTGTTTCTGCACCGGAAATCCCGGATCAATAAAAAGGATGGTCTGTTTCTCCGGATCACATTGCCCGCAGGTCAGAAAAGAGGCATATGTTCCCTGCATAGATCCTGTCACTGCCACGCAACTTTCCGGACTCACTTCAATGTCCATAAATGCTTTGACAAACCGTGCGGTTTCTGTTTTTAACTGAGGGATTCCGTTTATATTGGGATAGATCGCTGCCATACCCTGTTTCAGTGCTTCGATCTCTGCTTCTACCCCTATGGAGCAGGGTGCTAATCCCGGTACACCCATTTCCATATGGATAAATTCCGTTCCGGTGGCTTCTTCCAGTTCGGAAGAGATGGCTACCACTTCCCGGATGGTCGCTTTTCCAAAGTCTGGCAGATTATATTTATCGATTACCTGACGGGCGATCGTGTAGTCAACAGGCGTATTTTTCATATCAGCAATTTTTAAGTAGTATGATTAGCAAAGAATTGTCCTGTTCCTGAAGAATCTCTTCAAAAAATAACGATCGACAATTCATTTGAGTTTCAGGCAAAAGTAAAAAAATATTCCATAGGGAAACATCTTTTTTTGCAAAACGCTTGCAAATTCCAAACTTCCGCTCTATCTTTGCATCGCAATTCAGAGGAAATGCACAGCGAAAGATTCGCAAAACAAAATGGTGTGGTAGTTCAGCTGGTTAGAATACCTGCCTGTCACGCAGGGGGTCGCGGGTTCGAGTCCCGTCCATACCGCCAAAAGGTCTGTAAATCAATTGATTTACAGACCTTTGTTTTTTTCTGTGTTGCGTTTGTGTTGTATTCTTCTTCCAGTACTAAGTAATTAAAGGATGAATTCATACCTGAAGGAGATAGATAGCAGACGTTTGCGGAATAAAAAAGAGATTAACGACACATATTCCCGCCATACCTGTACAACGGTTGTCATGCTAACCAATCACGTTTCACTGGAAAATGTAGCTAAGATACTTGGACATTCTAACATTAAAACAACTCAACATTATGTCAAGGTATTAGATTATTCTATCCTTCGGGATATAAAGAATGTGGAAAGTAATTTTTCAGGGATGGTAAAGTAAAAGATTGAAAATGTATACGCAGAAGGTTATCCCGTTTTCCAAAACACAGGAAAACGGGATAACTTTTTTTCGCTCGTCGGGACGGGTACTCCCACTCCTTGCCGTTGGGCGATCCCCGAGCGATGAGTAATTGTTGTTTGGTAAGTTGAAAAGGAGAACTTTGGGTGAATGGTTTTAAGGCAGTCTTTTCGGATACCGTTTCCCTTTTGGTTGCTCTCTATAACGCCAGTTTTATTTTTAACTGCGTCTTAGTTTCTTTCCAAAGAGTTTGTTATTGCCTTTTTGCTTTTTGGTGGTAGGTTCCCCCAATTCTTCGGTTGCTTCAAAAAATGTCATAAAGTGTCTTTTTAGCTCTTCTGACAAAGTATTGTGCAGAATATCCTCCGGAATCCGAAAAGCATCCTTACAAATCCTGCTTTCAAAAACATAGAACTCTACCTCATTTTCGATATTTACTCCAATGACAGGTAGTTCTTTTTTATAATGGTAAATCTCTATTTCAGGATTAATACAAGTAATAATCTCAAGTGGTTTTCCAATAAATTCCTTAAGCGTGATTAATGAGCCACGGTGATTGGATTCTATTTCCTCCAGCCAATCCCTTAAAATCTTTTCAAGGAAAACTTCTGCCATAACAGCATGTGCATACTTTTCAAACGATGCCTGTAATAACTCCAAATTTTTATCTGTATCCATTTTAGTAGGTATTGATATTAGAATTAATAAAAAGTTGTTTTCCGGGTAGGTTAAAGGAAAGGAGTTACTAAGTGGGGAAAAGGAGAACTATGTATATCCGGTAAAGAAAAGACTATAATAAAAAGAGAAGCCTATCAAAAAAGGAATTCCTAACAAGTTTGTGATCTGCATAGTAATAGCTATTTACTGATTTGCAGCCCCAACAAACCTATTAGGAAAAAATATAATAAAAGCGTGGGACTCACTATGTACAAAGTAGAGGTACTGGCATACCTTGACAAGCCATACAAGTGAGCCCACGCTATATATCATACAAATATAGCATGAGCTCTACAGATTCCGTCCGACTTGTCAAAAGAAAAGTGCCAGTTTTCTACTTTAAGACTTCTGTGGACGCTTTTTATCACTGATTCATATCAGCAATTCTGTTACGGCAAAGATATATATAAATTATTGAACAAATGCACAAATTATTCAGAAAATGGGGTATAGTAGCCCGTGGTATTATAATTATCAACCGAATATTTTTTGTATTCGTGAAAGATGAATACCTCATAGAACTTGGAAACCAGATTCGTACCCTACGAAAAGAAAAAGGTTTATCTCAGGAACAACTGGCATTAAAAGCAGATGTAGATAGGTCTTATATGGGAGGAATTGAAAGAGGGGAACGAAATGTAACTTTTTTAACTCTTGTAAAAATAGCTAATACTTTAGGATGTGATGTAGCTAAGTTTACCAAAGGCATTCCCCAACCGGCTTCGTAGTTATTATTTCCTTATTCTATTTTTTCATAAAGAAGTAAGTATGGATAACAAATATACTCCTGAAGAACGTGATTTCTTAAAACAAATAGGTGAGCGAATAAAATATCATCGTTTACAAGTTAAGTTATCTCAGGAAAAACTTGCTTTTGCATCGGATTTAGATCGAACCTATATTGGCTCCGTAGAAAGAGGAGAAAGAAATATTGCTATAATAAATCTACAAAAAATAGCGAAAGCCTTAAATGTAAAACTTTCTGATTTGTTAGACTTATAATATCTGGATGTATTCTATTCTTTACTACCTACCTTACACATATTAAATGAGTATTTACTTATATACGTATGTATTTAAGGATACATACTAATAAGTATATATTATAATATGATTTACCAGAAAGTTTAAATTATTTTCTTTAATTTTGGATAATTCTTTTACAAACTATAATTTAGTTTTAGTAAGAGAATAATAGCAATATAATTACTCTTTAATTTTACTGCTTCTAAC
>JAJQEE010000204.1 GCA_021201865.1 Tannerellaceae bacterium
CCTTTGCACCCTTAAGTGTAATATATACTAAATTGGCTAAGATTTAAAAAGATAAGATATGATGAATTCACAACCCGGTTTAAAAGGTGGTTATACGAAAGAACAGATTCGTTGGGCCATGTTGTCCTTTTTTCTCGCACAGGGACTTTGTTTTGCCAGTTGGGCAAGCCGGATCCCGGATGTAAAAGATATTTTTGAAGTGAACTATGCCTTTTACTGGGGACTGGTCCTGTTTCTGATCCCGGCCGGGAAGTTTATTGCCATACCGTTAGCGGGTTACCTTGTTTCTAAATTAGGAAGCCGGATCATGGTGCAGGTGAGTATTCTGGGCTATGCGTTATCCCTTTTTGCTGTAGGGGTCGCTTTTAATATCTGGATGTTAGGAGTCTTCCTTTTTTGTTTTGGTGTTTTCTGGAATTTATGTGATATCTCTCTTAATACACAGGCAATTGGCATTGAACGTCTGTATGGAAAAACGATCATGGCCTCTTTTCATGGGGGATGGAGTCTGGCGGCTTGTCTCGGTGCGTTGACCGGTTTTATTATGATCGTTTCGGATGTGACTCCTTTCTGGCATTTTACGCTGATCGCGGTTTTGATCTCCCTGATCGTAGTCTTTAGTCGTAAGTATTTGCAGGAGGATGTGGAAGCTGAACCGGATAAAGAGGTGGAAGAAATAACAGATAAATCGGTCTACTTCAGGAGACCGGAAAAGTTGTTGTTGCAATTAGGGTTAGTTGGTTTGTTCGCTTTAGTGGTGGAAAGTGCTATGTTTGACTGGAGTGGAATCTACTTTGAGTCTGTTTTACAGGTGCCCAAATCCTTGCAGATCGGTTTTTTGGTATTTATGATCATGATGACTGCCGGACGTTTTCTGACGAATTATGCCTATAGCATCTTTGGGAAAAAACGGGTGTTGCAGATCGTAGGCAGCCTGATTTTTACCGGGTTTATCACTTCTGCTTTATTAGGTTCTGCTTTCGATTCGATGGGAGTAAAGGTGGCTGTTAATTCAGCCGGATTTATGATGGTTGGATTGGGGATCTCCTGTATGGTTCCTACGATTTATAGTTTTGTAGGGGCTAAATCCAAAACCCCCATAGGACTTGCCCTGACTATTTTATCCAGCATCAGTTTTATCGGTTCCCTGATCGCTCCTGATCGGTGCGATCTCCCAGGCATTCAATATTAAGTATGCCTATATATTAGTAGGAATTTTAGGTCTGGCTATCGTAGCGATGGTTACCTTCTGCAGTGCCTTCCGCAGTCCGGAAGAAGAGAAACAATGAATTTCCCTCTCCGGGATTGATGATGTAAGAATTTGTAATCAATTGCGACCGGAAATTTTTTTCGAAGGGCAATTGGCGAAGGTTGATCTTTATCTCTTAAGTCCTGAAAGGACGTCATATAATAGCCTGGGACGCAAGTCCCAGGTCAGGTATCATGAGTCCATGGAGTGCTGTAAGCACGACACTGCATATACAAACCTATTGTTTCCATAAGATGGGGTGTACCTACAGCACACCCTGGGTGGGGATTTCTCTACCTGGGACTTGCGTCCCAGGCTATTATATGACGTCCTTTCAGGACTTATAATAAAAATCTTAAATTTCCGGGAAGCTTTGGGGAGCGGTTTGCATGCAGGCTTCCACATCTTCTTTTATTCCCTGGAAAGGGCCTGATTTTTCTATTTTAAGGGTAGACATAGCAGCGGCGAACTTTCCGGCTTCTTCGATAGATTTGCCTTTGGCACGTTGGTAGAGGTATCCGGTCATATAAGTATCCCCGCAACCGGTGGCATCTACTACTTCCTGAGGTTTATAGGCCGGGATTTTATGAAAAGTTTGACCGTCATACACCACGGAGCCCATACTGCCTAAGGTAATCAACACCTCTTTTACTCCCCACTCATAGAGTTGCTCAGCGGCTTTCTTTACATCTGAATATCCGGTTAACACTTCCATTTCCAGTTCATTGCATTTCAGAAAGTGAATATAGGGAAGAGCCTGAAGTTTTTCTGTCCAGTCAACCGGATGTACATTTTCATCCCTTACTTCCCGCAGGTAGCCCTGTACGTCCACAGACACCAGTCCCTTCGTAGAAAGATATTTCAGGGCTTCGATAGGAAAGTCATCTGCTAATAATGTGCCTAAGTGGTAGATCTTTGCGTCCACATCTGCCAGATAGTCGACGATAAACGGGTCTGCTTTTGCCGAAACTTTCTGGGTACGGTTATCCTGGTTCTCTCCGTAAATATTCTCGAAGCATACGGAATAACGGCTGGGCTTGTTGATCACCTCTATGGATTTAGACCGTAGTTTTTCTACTACATCTAATTCTGTTTCTCCGACAGCGGTAATCATCAGATAACGAATGTCATTAAATCCGCAGATTGCCTGTGAGAAGTAGTAAGAGGTACCACCGGGCATATGTACCGTATGCTTAGGAGTAACTACCTTATCTAATGTGATGTGTCCTATACAGCAAAGTTCGTGTGTATTCATTATGTTTGATATGTTTTTCAAAAAATCACAAATGTAAAGGTTTATCTTAATATATCAGGCAGGAAAAATAAAAAAGTAAGGTAGTGATAGGGTATAGGGAGCATTTTCCGGAAAACGCATGGGATTGAAAAAAAGAATTTATTCAAAATTAGTTGCTGATTTATGATGGATTTCTCATTTTATATGCTTTTATTTGTACTCAATAAAACAAACGATCGTTTAAATGTTTTTTCTCTTTTTCGGATTTATTTCAGTAATGCAAATACTTTCACAAAGAATTAGACCTTCCAAACCATCCTTGTTTATTATTTAATTACTTATTTTATTATTTTATTTTTATGAACATTTACATTGGTAACCTGAATTACCGGGTTAGAGAATCGGACTTACAGCAGATTCTTGAAGAGTATGGTACAGTTGATTCTGTTAAGTTAATCATTGACCGTGATACTAACAGATCTAAAGGATTTGCATTTGCTGAATTCCCAAATGAAGCAGAAGCAAGAAACGTAATTAAAGAGCTGGATGGAGCTGAATACGAAGGACGCCAAATGGTTGTGAAAGAAGCTACTCCAAGACGCTAATCCGGAAAACAATTAACGGATAAAAATATAAGATGGGGAGATGGAATGTAAATTCTGTTTCCCTGTTTTATTTTATAACTGTTCAGAAGTTTTTTCTTACGTTTGCAGATAAATACCAAATCAGATCACATGTTTTTATGTAATAAGGTCCGTCTGATCGTATGGATCCTTTCGGCTCTACTTATTGGATGTTTCGCGGGGAGTCCTGCCGCGGCCCAGATTCCGGAAAAGGTTTTCAGTACGGATCACCGGATAGATCCGGACAAGAAAGGACAGCTTTCCGTAGAGATTGATAACATCAGTTTTTTCAAGAATAATGAATATGAAGGAAAATTCCTGAAAGGATATACCCTGCCCGGTTTCTGGTTGCAGGCCAAAGCGGTCTATCATCCGCTAAAGAACATCCGGCTGGAAGCAGGTATACATGGACTCCGGTACTGGGGAGCGGATAAATATCCCAATTATGGCTATCAGGATATTGCCAACTGGAAAAGTAATAAGTACCAGCGGGGAGCCCATGTACTGCCTTATATTCGTGCCCAGGTGGCGCTCTCTGATCAGGTAAATTTAGTGTTTGGTAATATTTATGGCGGTTCCAATCATAAACTGATCGAACCTATGTATTCTCCTGAATTGAATCTCACCGCCGATCCGGAAGTAGGTTTACAGCTTCTGTATGACTCCCGATATGTCGATCTGGATCTCTGGGTAGACTGGCAAAGTTTTATTTTTGACCTGGATGATCATCAGGAAGCCTTTATTGTGGGACTTTCTTCGAGGATAAAATTCAATTCTCCGGATTCCAGATGGCATGTGTATATTCCTGTGCAGGGGGTGGCACAGCACAGAGGAGGAGAGATCAATACGATCTATAAAAATTCCGTACAGACTTTTATGAACGGGGCTGCCGGGGTCGGACTGGTATGGAATGCGAATAGGGGAGTGCTGAAAAATATAAACTTCGAATATGATGTCGCAGGATACTATCAACAGGCCGGGAGTCTGTGGCCCTTAGATACAGGAAATGGAAAATACGTCCGTCTCTCTGCGGATGTATATGATTTCCGCATAAAAACCTCCTACTGGGAATGTGATGATTTTATCTCCATCTTAGGAAGTCCCTTTTATGGAGCTGTTTCTACTAAGGAGGAAGGAGTCCTTTTTGACAAACCTGCTATGGTCTATTTCGGTCTGGAATATTGCCGGAATTTTGGAAAAGGGTTTGCATTAGGCATCGACTTGGATATCTATAATCATTTACCGGTGAATTCCGTATCCTCTAAAGAACGGATCCGGGAGGAGGTTACTACCAGTTTCTCAGCCGGTATCTATTTACGGATTAATCCTTCTTTCTTTTTGAAAAAATTCTGAACGTTTTGATCCATCGCTTTATCCATTTAACTTTATATAGAAAATATTTTATATTTAAACACAAGTCAAAGAATTTAACTAACAAATCATGAAGAGAAATTTTATTGTATGCATCGCATTATTCTTATGTACCGTTACTCTATCCGCACAAAAAGAATACAAGATCGAGGAATTTACAGTCGTTAATTTGGGAGATGGCCGTCTGCTTCACCGGGATGCCAAAACAGAGGAGCCTTTGAATGGAGAACGCCGGCTGATTGACGGATACCGTTCAGAATATATCCTGGCCAATTTTAAAGATGGTTTATATGATGGACCGTATAAACATTTTAAACGGGATTTGCTGGCTTTGGAAGGGAGTTACAAAGGCGGATTAAAAGAAGGAGTTTTCAAAACCTATTATGGGGATGGGAAAACCGTTCAGTCAGAATCTTCTTTTGCCGGTGACAAACTGCATGGGGTGGTTAAACAATATGACCAGCAGGGCAGAATCGAACAGGAAAATCATTTTCAGGAAGGTGTGGCCCATGGTTCTCATCGTGCTTATCATACCGAAACCGGGGAAATACGTTCTGAGGAAAATTATGTAAAAGGAAAGTTAGAAGGAAAACAGGTTCGTAAATACACCGGAAGTAAACCTTATACGGAGATCACCTATTATAAAGATGGGTTGCAGGAGGGTTTGTATGAAAAAGAGTTAGCCAATGGTATAAAAACCGAAACCGGCTCTTATTCGAAAGGGAAAAAGTCCGGTCCGTGGGTCAAACTAAATGCGGACGGGGATAGTCTGGAAATCAAAACCTATCAGAATGGAGAGTTGGATGGTCTTTCTGTGGACTATTTCACTACCGGAAAGCGTAGTAAAGCCTATATGTATAAAAAAGGAAAACGGGATGGAGAGTGTATTGATTATGATAACCGGACCGGAAACCCTAAAAAGATCGCTCATTATAAAGAAAACCGGGAACATGGTACGGTAAAAACCTGGATGACCAGTTCCGGTTTTGACTTTATCGAAACGGTGGAGTGGGAGAACGGCAAACGGAATGGCACCTATAAAGCCGTGTACCGGGAAGATAAACAGCGAGGGGTTAAGGAAGGAGTCCTGAAAGAGACCGGACAATACAAAAATGGAAATAAAGTCGGTATCTGGAAATATTATGATACGGAAGGCAAACTGACCCGCGAAAGCGATATGGACAAATAGGTCTTTTCCCCTTTTAAAATAAAAACAAAAACGGAAGAGGGTATCCCAAAAGTAAAACAAGAAATTGAAATAGCCACGATTTATAAGTAATTACCCCGATAGGAATTACATGTAAATACCCTTGGGTGTTATTCAGTCATAGTCGGCAGATTTAGTTGTCCCGGATGAGGCATATTCAAATTAGTCTCAGGCATCGTCCAGTCATAGTCGGAATATTTTTTATATCTGCAACAGGCAGAAAATCAATCAATGGATGTAAGGATTTGCCTAAGGCCGATCTTTAATTCACATAGCACCCTATTCGGGATTTTTGGGAAGGGTGATCTTTGTCTCTTAAGTCCTGAAAGGACGTCATATAATAGCCTGGGATGAAAATCCCAGGTCAGGTATCAGGAGTCCATGGAGTGCTGTAAGCACGACACTGCATATATAAACCTATTGTTTACATAAGATGGGGTGTACCTACAGCACACCCTGGGTGGGGATCTCTCTACCTGGGACTTGCGTCCCAGGCTATTATATGCCGTCCCTGCGGGACTTAAGAGATCAACGCTGACAAATCCGGAGCATGCAAGATGAGAGATTATTAGAAATTAAAAAAAGGCATCTCTTATACCTGCTTTGTGGAGGCTGGCATGTATCCATTTTTTTTGTTGAAGGGGATTTGTGATCCCCGCCTGCTGGGTATGAGGATCTCCTGATCCGAAATATAAAAATCCAGATTCATATATATTTCAAAGCGGATCACCGATCCTCATACCCAGCAGGCGGGGATTGAAATTGAGTAAGGCCGATCTACGATTCCCCTTTGACGAACAAGATTACAACTTGTTTATCAATGGGGTATTGGTCGATAAAATATTCCAACCACGACTAACTACAAATCCGGCAGGTCAAAAAATGAAACCTTTACAAGATTAGAGAATAATGATCCTTACCCAGGGGCTCGTTTCACTCGGCCCTGGGCTATTGCTGAAACCCCGACGGGGTTTTCAAAACTTTACCCACTTTGTTTCGTTTGATTATAAAATGTAATTCTTTTTATGGACCGGATTATGTAAAATGGACACTCTTTCTGCTCTAAATATTTAATTTCTTTAATATATGGTATTTTAAAAGTTATTGTCTATTTTTGTGTATCTAAGGTCGAAATGCTTAATATTTTAAATCTAATTTTTTGTACTATGAGAACGAATAGAAGAAATTTTCTCAAAACGTTGGGGGGAATTGCGGTCTTTTCAATTGTACCGCGGCACGTCTTGGGAAATGGTTTTATTGCGCCAAGCGATCAGTTAACAAAAGGCATTATTGGAACCGGATCCATGGGGAGAGGACATGTGGATTATGCCGGAACCCGTCTGGTTGCAGTCTGTGATGTGGATAAAAAACATCTGGAGTTAGGGAAGCAATTAGTAAAGGGGAATATCGCGGCTTACCATGATTTCCGTGATCTGATCCTGGATCCGAATGTGGACATTGTCCATATTGCAACTCCACCACACTGGCATGGGATTATGTCGGTGGAAGCGGCTAAAGCCGGTAAAGATATCTGGTGTGAAAAACCAATGACCCGCACGATCGGGGAAGGAAAGAGAGTGATGGAAGCCGTACAACAATACGGACGTATGTTCCGTTTGAATACCTGGTTCCGTTTTGCGGATCCTTTTTACGGGTTGGGCACCCCTGTCAAGCCTTTGAAGAAATTAGTTCAAAGTGGTCTGTTAGGATGGCCGTTGAAAGTAACCATCAGTAAACATACCGGTTTTGACTGGAAGTTCTACTGGGTAGGAAAAGAAGATCTGGAACCTCAACCTGTACCGTCAGAACTGGATTATGATATGTGGTTAGGCCCGGCTCCTTACAAACCTTACAATGCCCACCGGGTACATGGAACATTCCGTGGTTACTGGGATTATGATGGTGGCGGTCTGGGAGACATGGGACAACACTATATTGACCCGGTACAGTATTTCTTAGGAAAAGACCATACCAGCCCTGTCAAAGTGGAAGTGGATGCTCCTCAACAGCACCCGGATGCGGTGGGTACCTGGCGTACGATCACTTATACCTATGAAGATGGTTGCCAGATCGTTTTGTGGGGTGGTGACTATGGGGATCCGGATACTCCTTACATTTCCGGACCCAATGGAAATGTATATAAGAATTTTGTTTGTGATATTCCTAACTGGGAAAAGAAACTGGCTGATTATCCGGAACCGGAACCTCAGGTGACAGATTTCATCGAATGTGTGAAAACACGCCAGCCGTTCGCTTTAAATGAAAAGTATGGATTCCGTTCCGCAACCATCGTCAATATGGGAGCGATCGCACTTCGTCTGAACCGTACCTTGCATTTTGACCCTGTAAAACTACAATTTATTAATGATGAGGCTGCCAACCGGTTGATCGACCAGCCGATGCGTGCGCCATGGAACATTTAAATGAATAGATAATTGATAATTATCGAAAACTAAAAGGAATATTACGTATGAAAAAAATATATTTATCGATTAGTACGTTGTTGCTGTGTGCGAGTCTGATCGCGCAAACTTCGGCAAACCGTACGACACAGACTGTGATTGCGGATGTGGTAGCACAAATGCCGGCGGAACAACAGGAAGCATATAATAAATTGATTGGTGACCTGAGTACAACTGGTGAAGAGGGTGTTCTTGCCCTTACCGCCATGTTGAATCCTCCGGGCACGGGTAGTAATGCCAAAGTGGAATATGCTTTGCGGGGACTATCCTACTATGTGATGGTCAAAGGGGAGGAAAGTGCCCGTTCGGCAGTAGCTCAGGGATATCTGAAAGCATTAGACCGTGCGACTGACCGGGAAGTGAAAGCTACTATCATCCGTGAATTACAGATTGTAGGGCAGGATGAAAGTGTTCCGGCGTTAGCCGCTCTTTTGGGGAATGATGAGCTAAGTGGTCCGGCTGCAAGGGCTTTGGTCAATATCAATACACCTGCCGCACAGAAAGCGCTGACGGATGCATTAAGTAGCCGGCAGGGGTCTGTCCAATCTCTGAATCATATTGTGCTGGCTATTGGTGAAGCTGATTTTACGATTCCTCCGGCTACAGAGGCCGCTTTGCAGGAACTATTGAACGCTCCGGATGAGCATACGCGTAAAGTTGCTTTCTATACATTGGGAAGAACCGGTACCCAAGCTTCTGTCAAAGTCCTGGCGGACGCTGCTGCCAAAGTGAATTATAAGGTAGAAAATACGGGAGCGAATGAAGCCTATATCGCTTTGTTGAAAAACTTATTGACTCAGGGCGAAGCGAAAGAGGCGGAGAAGGCTGCGAATGATCTGTTGAAGAAAGCAACGAAAGCAGAACAGACCGCTACCCGTATTGCGGCGCTGGAAATTTTGTTTGCAGCCAAACCGGAAGGAGCCGGAAAACTATTACTGACTGCTCTGAAAGATCCTTGTAAAGAATACCGGAATGGAGCCTTAAATTACGCATCCGGCTTTGCCGATAGAGGGCTATATGTAGAGTTGGTAAAAGTGATGGCAAAGGCGAAAAATGATGAGAAGGTAGATATTCTGAACTGGCTGGGACGGGAAAGTAAATGTCCTCAGAAGAATCCTGTGATCCGTGATCTGGAGATCCGTTTTGATCTGCCGGCGAAACAGGTACTACAGGACCAGTTAAAAAATAATGATTTGAATGTAAAACAGGCAGCCGCCTGGACCTTGGTAAAAATAGGAGATCCGTCTGCTATTCCTGTATTGACAGGTCTACTGAAAGAGCAGGATAAACAGGTTGTTTTATTAGGACAGGATGCCTTGGCTGCTTTTAAAGGAGATATTGCTCCGGTGGTAGCAAAAGCGATTCCTACATTACCCGAGGATGGAAAGATTGCGAGTCTGGAATTATTAGCGATGCGGAAAGCTTCTGCCCATCTGAATACAGTCCTGGAACAGATCCGTTCCGGATCTCCTGCTGTTCAGACAACGGCTTATAGGGCGTTGAAAGATGTGGTGACCGATAAGGATTTCGTACAGTTGGCCGGTATGCTGGAAACAGCAGAGGGAAATGCAGTCGCTCCTCTTCAGCAGGCAGTCATTTCTTCCGTGAGGGCCATGCCGGCTTCCGAACAGGTACATACGATTTCCCGCCGTATGTTACAGGCAGGGGAAAATAAAAAGCATCTCTATTATGTCGTGTTATCCGCGACTGGCGATAAAGAAGCGCTGGCAAGTATTATCCATGGTTTTGAAAATGGTTCAGGTGCAGCTAAAGATGCTGCTTTCGAAGGGTTGGTCAACTGGCGGGATATTCAGGCCGCGGATGTTTTATATGGAATTGCGTCCGGCCCGTCTTCCGGCGGTTATTTTGATAAAGCCCTGAATAAATATGTTCAGTTAGTCTCTGACCCTGCTTTTACAGGAGAAAACCGTTTGATCGGACTTCGTAAAGCCATGGAAATTGCTAAAACAGATGAACAAAGAAATCAGATCCTGAACCATATCGGAAGGACCGGAACCTTCCTGGGTATGATCTATGCCGGTAATTATCTGGATCAGAAAGGCACTCAGCAGTCCGCTGCTCATGCGGTCATGCGTATTGCGCTGGAAAATGAAGAATTTACCGGGAATAATGTAAAAGAACTTTTGAACAAAGTACTACAGGTTCTGGACAATCCGGATGCGGACTATCAGAGACAATCAATCCGGAAACGGCTGGCGGAAATGCCGGATGAAACAGGGTTTGTCTCTATCTTCAACGGAAAAGACCTGACCGGCTGGAAAGGATTGGTAGAAAATCCGCTCGTTCGTGCGAAGATGACCCCGGCCCAGTTGGCAAAAGCACAGGAAAAAGCGGATGAGCAGATGCGGAAAGACTGGAAAGTGGAAAATGGCTTACTGGTATTTGACGGAACCGGTTATGACAACCTGTGTACGGTCAAACCATATGGTGATATTGAAATGTATGTGGACTGGATGTTAGATCCTGCGGGTCCGGATGCGGATGCCGGTATTTATCTGCGGGGAACTCCCCAGGTGCAGATATGGGATACGGCCCGTACGAATGTAGGAGCGCAGGTCGGTTCCGGCGGCCTCTACAACAATCAGGTCTATGAAAGCAAACCATTAAAGGTGGCTGATAATAAGATGGGTGAGTGGAACAGTTTCTATATTAAAATGGTTGGTGACCGGGTAACGGTGAAACTGAACGGAGAATTAGTAACAGATGATATTATTCTGGAAAACTTCTGGGATCGTACCCAACCTATACCAGCCATCGAGCAGCTTGAACTACAGGCACATGGAAGCAAGGTGTATTACCGGGATATTTATGTGAAGGAGTTAGAGCGTCCGGAACCTTACCAACTAACCCCGGAAGAGCAAAAAGAGGGTTATAAGATCCTGTTTGACGGGACGAATATGCATGAGTGGACGGGTAACACAGTCGATTATACCATTGAAGACGGATGTATTTCGATGATCCCAAGTAAGAGCTTCGGGGGAAATCTGTATACCAAAAAAGAATACGGGAATTTTGTTTTCCGTTTTGAGTTCCAGTTGACTCCTGCGGCTAATAACGGATTAGGTATCCGTACTCCGATGGAAGGAGACGCAGCTTATGTAGGGATGGAACTCCAGATCCTGGATGATGATCATCCGGTCTATAAAGATCTGGAAATATACCAGTACCATGGTTCTGTATATGGTGTTATTCCTGCTAAGCGGGGATATCTGAAACCGGTGGGTGAATGGAATTATCAGGAAGTGGTTGCTGACGGTGATAATATTAAGATCACGCTGAATGGTCATGTAATCCTCGATGGAAATCTCCGGGATGCCGCCCAAAACGGAACGATGGATAAGAAAGAGCATCCGGGTCTGTTCAATAAAAAGGGTCACATCGCCTTTTTAGGTCATGGCTCCCCTGTGAAATTCCGGAATATCCGTATCAAAGAACTGAAATAACAGACTTCAGAAATAGAATAACGAAGGTGTCCGGAAAGGTTTTGGGCACCTTCTTTTTATTTCTGTCCTGTTCATGGGTACGGCCTTTAAACTTTCTTTCCCGGTTATATGTTTGTTGTTTGTCATTCCGGAAATGACCGGTAAATGAATAGATAGGGAAATATGGGATTTATTATTATTCTTGGATTGATTTTATTGAATGGTGTCTTATCCATGTCAGAAATAGCACTTGTTTCTGTCCGGAAAGTGAGATTAGAGACAGAGGCAAAAAAGGGGAATCATTCAGCACAGGCGGCATTAAACCTGATCCGGCAACCGGACCGGTTCCTCTCGGCTATTCAGATAGGGATTACCCTGATCGGTATATTGACGGGGTTATATTCCGGTGAAGCATTTGCAAATGATTTTGCCGGGGTAATAAATAAAATTCCTTTTCTTGCTCCTTATTCCTACCACATAGCCCGTATTCTTATTGTGGTGGTTGTTACTTACCTGACACTTGTTTTAGGGGAATTAGTCCCCAAGAAAATTGGATTGAATGCGTCCGGAAAGGTCTCTAAATTAGTTGCGACGCCTATGCTTTTCTTTTCGAAGATGCTTGCTCCTTTTATCTGGTTGTTGACTAAAAGTTCTTCCGGAGTCGTAAAATTACTGGGTATTCATCCCCATGCGGAAGCCCGGGTGACAGAGGAGGATATTAAAGCGATTGTCCGGGAGGGCTATCATACAGGTGAGGTGCAGGAAGTGGAGCAGGATATTGTGGAACGGGTCTTTAATTTAGGGGACCGGAAAGTGAACTCTATTATGACCCACCGGAGTGAGATTATCTGGCTGGATGTGATGGATAACGCGGAAAAAATAGAAGAAAAGGTGAAACATCATTTATATAATATGTATCCGGTCGGTTCCGGAAGACTGAGTAATTTAATAGGGGTTGTTTATCTGAAAGATCTGTTTGGGAAATTGGATCACCGGGGTTTTGAGTTAAAACCTTTTGTTCGGAGAATCAACTATATACCGGAGAATCTGAGTGTGTATGATGCGTTGGAGCAATTTAAAAGTGTAGGAGTTAACTATGGGATCATCGCGGATGAGTTCGGTGCGATCGAAGGATTGGTTACTTTAAAGGATATTATGGAAGCATTGATCGGACAGATGCCGGCTATCGGAGATGAACCGGAAATGATCGAACGGGAGGATGGCTCCTGGTTGGTAGACGGACAGCTCTCTTTTTATAGTTTCCTCGAACATTTTGATATGGAAGAAATCTATCCTCAATATGATTATAATACCCTCAGTGGGCTGATCCTTGAGAAGCTGGAACATATACCCGTTACGGGAGAACAACTTCAATGGCTTAATTTTCATCTGGAGATCATCGATATGGATGGCGCCCGGATAGATAAAGTGCTGGTGTATAAACCGGATGCTAAGTAATCCTTTACAGGCTACCCAGTTTTTTTATCACTTCCATTCTTCCGAAAAGGATCAGTATGTCTCCTTCTTCAATCACCAGATCAGCGTCCAGCCGGTCTACTACTTTATATGCTGTTTGCTTCAGTCCTAACAGGTTTCTGGATGTCTGGGGCCGTTCAATCCCAGCAAGGCGGACATCAAAATTTTCTTCAAACCGGATATGGGAGATCTTTTGCCCTACAAAAGTATGTGGAGCCACCATTTCATAGATGTGATGGGTGTCCGTAATCCGGTACCAATGTTTAAAAAGATCTCCTAACATGGATTGGGAGGCATAGATCGCCGCGTAATCTTCTTCCGGGGTCATGATCTCTTTCACACCGATGGCCCGGACCACTGTTTCATGGATAGGGGAGATGGAACGGACAATCAGTTTTTCCATATTCAGGTTTCTTAGTAAGGCAATTGTCTGGATAGAGTTTCCAAAATCTTTTCCGTAGGTAATAAAAATGGCATCCATTTCGTTCAAAGGTAACGTGTGCAGTGCTTCCCTGTCTGTTGTGTCCAGACAAACTGTTGCGGAAATACGTTGCTTTACGAGGTCTACCTGATGCATATCCTTATCGACCCCAATCACTTCATGTCCAATACGAACCAGATTTTCTGCGATAGCACGACCTAAATAGCCTAAACCTAATACTAAATATTTCATATCATTTCTTTTTACATTAATACGTTTTCTTTCGGATATAAATAGTTTTTCTTTTTGGAGGAGCTCCGGAAAGTCATGAAGAATGTCAGCAGACCAATCCTTCCGATCAACATGGTGATGATGATCACAATCTTACCTGCCATAGAAAGTTCAGGCGTTACCCCCATTGTCAGACCGACGGTGCTCAACGCAGACACACACTCAAATAAGAGGCTGAAATGGGATACATCTCCTTCCGTATAGGATAGAATACTGACTATGCAGGCTAACAACAGAAAGTAGATCACAATAATAGCAAACGCCCGTTTAATGGTCAGGGGAGATAGTTCTCTTTTATGCACTTCCACGTTCTCTTTTTCACGAATGATGCTACATGTGGTCATCACGGCCACGAAAACAGTTGTCACTTTCAGTCCGCCACCGGTAGACATTGGACCTGCCCCGATGATCATCAAGATCGCTGTTAATGTCAGGGTAGGGGCGGACAGGTCTATGGTATTGATCGAAGTGATCCCGGCTGTTCTTGGAGTGACAGCCCCCAGAAAAGCTTCTGCCAGTTTCCCTTTTAACGGAAGGTCTGCCAGTGTATGGTGATATTCAAAAAACAGATAAAACAAAAATCCGGTCGTTAGCAGGAAGAGGGTGGAGAGCATGACAATATAGGTATGCAGATTAATAATATGAGGCACATGGATGAATTGTTGCTGAAGTCCTGCTAACACCCGGATCCTGTTTGCAAGCAGGTGCCGGGCTAACCGGAGATAGTTGAAAACGATTGGAAACCCGATCCCCCCCCCGATGATGATCAGGAAAGCAATCCCTATATGTAAACCATATTTATTCACTAAAAGTGGATTAGTGAAGCCTCCGGGTAAAGTAGAAAGGCCGGAACAACAAAATGCGGCAATGGAATGAAACGCGGCAAAAAAGATCTTATCCCCTAACGTCCCGGGAAGGGAGTATTCCATTTCTTTATAAATTAAGTAACCCCCGATCCCTTCAATGAATAAAGTAACAGCCAATATATTCAGGATCACCCGGAAAAGCCCTCCGGTACGCTCTTCGTATAACATATCTTTTAAGATCAGTTTACTGTTGTAAGAAGAGTTTCTCATGAAAGAAAGGGCTATGAAACTGGTGAAAGTCATTACTCCGATCCCTCCGACCTGTGATAAGATCATGATAATGGTGTGCCCGGTACGGGTGAAAGTAGTGGCTACATCCACCGTGGTTAATCCGGTGATACAAACGGAAGTGGCAGAAGTGAACAGGGCATCGATATAACTAATCCTGTAAGTCGTGGCGTTGGGTAATAAGAGCAATCCCCAGCCGATCAGAATAAATAAAATAAAACTGAAAAGAAAGAGCAGGGAAGGTCTTATTCTTCTGTGAAGGATGGAAAATCCCAGCCGGGAGATATGGATAATACTTAACGTAACCAGCAGAAAAGTGGTCAGGAAGGAAGAAGAAAGAAAATCCAGATAGGGAAATAAATGGATGAACGTTTGCCTGAAGAAGAAGGTGGCGGATAAGATTAAGAAAACAAGAAGATAAATCGTGATATCCAGCAAGAATACCTTTTCTTTGATTACTTCTTTCAGATTTAGCAGGAGTCTACCGGTGAGACCAATAAAAAGAATAAACAAAATACCGGGTCTGAGTTCCCGGATCACTTCATCCACATGTCCGGACTGTTCAAATCCAAACTGATAGATCACGAGTAGGAGTGCTGTCAGGGAAGCGACCAGTATAATGGTTTCTACGACTGTAGACAAAAACTTTCTGATCTCTTCCCCATGGATTCTGAAAAAGAATAAAGTATGTTTTATATTCATACATTCATTTTTTACCTATAACAAAATGGGACTGTAAAATGATATCCGGGAGCAAAAAAAGAGGTTGAATATCCTTTTTACCGATGGATAAGTGTCTTTTGAAGATTTATTTTCACTCCTGTTTTTTGTCTTTTTGTTATTGCAGACAGGGAGTTGCTTTAATATTGTCTTGTGTACAATAAAGTATCTGAATCTTACTGTAATTAGTAAGATAATAAAATGACAGATTATTAGTTTGTTATGCTGTGGTGAAAAAATAATTTTATTTTGTTATAAAAGAAAAAATACTATATTTGTATCGCACTTTAAATGATACCGTAAAAACCATGAATGAAAGAAAGGAGACTCTTTATCCGCACGTTTCAGTAGATTGTGTGTTATTAGGAGTTAACGACGACAAGTTATGTGTACTGCTCACCGAACGGAAGAATGCAGGTACGGACAAGATTGAATATAAGCTTCCGGGAAGCCTCATTTATGAAACAGAAGATCTGGATGACGCGGCTTACCGGGTGCTGAATGAAACAACAGGTCTGAAGCGTGTTGCCCTCAGGCAATTCCGGAGTTTTGGCTCCCCTTCACGTACGAAAAACAAAGAAGATGTGCAATGGTTGGAAAATGCTTCTAAAATGAAGATCGACCGTATTGTAACAGTTGCTTACTTAGCTTTATGTAAGATCCGGGGAAAAATGAAAACGGATGTAAATGATGACTCCGTCAAATGGGCTCCGATTGATGAAATGCCCCGTCTGCCCTTTGGCCATAAAGAGATTGTGGAGGAAGCAGTCAGAGAGATCCGGAAGTGGATTGAGATAGAACCTTCTATTGTCTTTAATTATCTACCCCTGAAATTCACGGCCTATCAGTTACGCCGTACCTATGAGATCATTTATAATAAGGAGTTTGATGTACGGAACTTCCATAAGAAGATGAATTCCTTAGAATATGTGGTGGCCACCGATGAAATGGAAGTGGGTGTCGCTCACCGTTCAGCCCGGTATTATAAGTTTGACAAGGTCAAATATAATAAGCAACGTTCGAAAATCAATAAAACTAATCTCAATAAATTATGTATTTACTTGGATGTGATATAGGAAGTTCTTCCATCAAGGCTTCCATCGTAGATCAGGAAAGTGGCCTGACCGTAGGGGCTGATTTTTATCCGAAAGAAGAGGCCGCGATCTATGCCGTTCGGCCAGGATGGGCTGAACAGGATCCGGAAAACTGGTGGAATAATCTTAAAGTGGCTATACAGGGAGCCATGACCAAAGCCGGAATAGACGGACGGGAGATCAGTGCCATCGGTATCTCTTATCAAATGCACGGGTTAGTCGTGGTGGATAAGAAAAAGCAGGTGTTGAGACCTTCTATTATCTGGTGTGACAGCCGGGCGGTACCTTACGGAGACCGTGCCTTCCATGTGATCGGAGAAAAGGAATGTCTGTCCCATCTGCTGAACTCACCTGGTAATTTCACAGCTGCCAAACTTGCCTGGATCAAAGAAAATGAACCTCGTATATTTGAGAATATTGATAAAATCATGCTTCCCGGGGATTACATCGGGATGCGTCTGACCGGGGATATTGTGACCACTGTATCCGGCCTGTCCGAAGGGATTTTCTGGGACTTTAAGAAGAATGCCTTATCTGCGGAACTGATGAACTATTTCGGATTCAGCGACAGCCTGATCCCGGAAATACGTCCGGCTTTCGGTTTGCAGGGAGAACTGTTGGAATCTGTTGCTGCGGAGTTAGGGATGAAAAAAGGGACTCCGGTTACTTACTGTGCAGGGGATCAACCTAACAATGCCTTGTCACTAAACGTATTGAATCCGGGAGAGATCGCCGCGACCGGAGGAACATCCGGCGTGGTGTATGGTGTGAACGGAAAAGTAAGTTATGACCACCTGTCCCGGGTGAACACGTTTGCCCATGTCAACCATTCGGAAGAGCAAACCCGTCTGGGAGTACTCCTATGTATTAACGGAGTAGGTATTCTTAACTCCTGGGTGAAAAGGAATGTGGCACCGGAGGGGATCAGTTATAATGAGCTGAATGAGCTGGCCATGAAAGCACCGATCGGATCTGCCGGGCTTTCTATTCTGCCTTTTGGAAATGGGGTGGAACGAATGTTACAAAACAAACCGGCCGACTGTTCAATCCACGGTCTGAATTTTAATATCCATGATAAAAGCCATGTGGCGCGTGCCGCCCAGGAAGGAATTGTATTCTCTTTCAAATATGGTATGGATATCATGAATGAAATGGGCATGAATATAAATGTGATCCGTGCCGGATATGCCAATATGTTCCTGAGCCCTATCTTCCGGGAAGCACTGGCCGGAGTGACAGGGACTGTGATTGAACTATATGATACGAACGGAGCAGATGGAGCGGCCAAAGGGGCTGGCATAGGTGCCGGAATCTATCACTCTCCGGAAGAAGCGTTCAGCTCTCTTAAAAAAATCGATGTCGTAGAGCCGGATGGATTCAAAGCAAATGACTATTGCGGTGCTTTCGAAGTCTGGAAAGAGCGTCTGGAGAAAGAAATCAATTAGAAAAAGTAGTTAAGTAGTAAAAGAAGAGATAAATTCTTACACTTTGACTCCGGATGAGCGAAGCGAGTGATCACTCCCTGACTACTTAATTAAAAAATATTCACAATTTTATAATACTAGAAAACATGAGTTACTACAAAGGTGAAAAAGAATTTTTCCCAGGTATCGGAAAAATCCAGTTTGAAGGACGCGAGTCAAAAAATCCGTTAGCATTCCACTATTATGACGAAAACAAAGTGGTAATGGGTAAAACACTAAAAGACCATTTACGTTTTGCCATGGCTTACTGGCATACTTTGTGTGCGGAAGGTGGTGATCCATTTGGAGGAGGAACCAAAACATTCCCCTGGAATGCTTCTGCAGATGCGGTAACCAGAGCAAAATACAAAATGGATGCTGCTTTTGAATTTCTGACCAAATGTAATATTCCTTACTATTGTTTCCACGATGTGGATTTAGTAGATGAAGCTCCGACGATGTTAGAGTTTGAAAAACGTCTGGGAACCATGGTGGACTATGCAAAGCAATTGCAACAGGAGACCGGAAAGAAATTACTTTGGGGAACAGCGAATGTCTTTGGGCATGAAAGATACATGAATGGCGCGGCAACCAATCCTGATTTCCAGGCGGTAGCGTATGCCGGTACACAAATTAAGAATGCGATTGATGCGACCATTGCTTTAGGTGGTGAAAATTATGTGTTCTGGGGTGGCCGTGAAGGGTATATGACCTTGTTGAATACCAACATGAAACGGGAAAAAGAGCATCTGGCTATGATGTTAACGATGGCACGGGATTATGCCCGTAAAAATGGTTTTAAAGGTACCTTCCTGATCGAACCGAAACCAATGGAACCGACTAAACATCAATATGATGTGGATTCTGAAACTGTGATCGGATTCCTCCGTCATTATGGTCTGGATAAAGATTTTGCCCTGAATATCGAAGTAAACCACGCTACTCTGGCAGGTCACACATTTGAACATGAATTGCAGGCTGCGGTAGATGCAGGTATGTTGTGCAGTATTGATGCAAACCGGGGTGATTACCAGAATGGATGGGATACAGACCAGTTCCCTATTGACATTTACGAGTTGACACAAGCCTGGTTAGTAATTCTGGAAGGAGGAGGTCTGACTACCGGAGGTACTAACTTCGATGCAAAAACCCGTCGTAACTCCACGGATATGGAAGATATCTTTATCGCACATATTTCAGGTATGGACGCTTTTGCTCGGGCACTGATCACAGCGGCTGATATTCTGGAAAATTCAGATTACAGAAAAATGCGTGCTGAACGTTATGCAAGCTTTGACGGTGGGGATGGTAAATCTTTTGAAGACGGCAAGCTGACACTGGAAGATCTGAGAACCATTGCTTTGCGTGATGGCGAACCCAGGCAGACCAGTGGTAAACAGGAACTGTATGAGACATTAATTAATATGTACATCTAAAAGAAATTGACAATGACAGGGATTGGCTGACGGATAAGGATAACAATTATGAGATTTTATAGGAGCCACTTAATGATATTCGTCACTCATCCCTGCTACATTGTCAGTTCTATTTTTCAACCATGAAAAATAACAATTATATTTTAGGTGTGACGTTGGTCGCTACCCTGGGAGGATTACTGTTTGGATATGATACCGCAGTGATTTCCGGAGCGGTAGAGTCTTTGCGTATATTCTTTATAGAACCACAGGGATTGCCTCTTGACCAGGCCAACGCATTAGAAGGCTTTGTCGTGAGTAGTGCACTGATCGGGTGTATCATAGGAGCCTCTTTTGCCGGTTGGGTAAGCCAACGCTATGGACGTAAACCCACTTTGATGGTAGCAGCCGTCCTGTTCCTTCTCTCAGCTATCGGATCCGCATGGCCTGAACTCTTTCTGGGATTACCCGGCAGCGGTGACCATACCTATGTAAACATCTTTGTTGCCTATCGTATATTAGGAGGGATAGGAGTCGGCCTGGCTTCTATGGTTTCTCCCATGTATATTGCTGAAATGGCTCCGGCAGATCGCCGGGGTAATCTGGTTTCATGGAATCAGTTTGCTGTTATTTTTGGTATGCTGGTGGTCTACTTTGTGAATTACGCCATTGCTTTACAAGGAGATTCCCTGTGGTTACACATGATTGGATGGCGTTATATGTTTGCTTCGGAAATTATTCCGGCACTTCTGTTCTTTACTTTCCTTTTCTTAGTTCCTGAAACCCCTCGTTACTTAGTTATGCGTGGTAAGACAGAAAAAGCAAACGGGATTCTTCAGAAATTAGTAGGAGAAAAAGAAGCCTTGACCGAGCTTTCTGCCATTCAGGATAGTTTCAGGGAAAAAACACCTTCCATGCGTCCCTATTTTACTTTTATGGGTGTCTGGCTGGCTTTGTTTTTAGTGACCTATGGCCTGTTGGAGTTAGTGGGAAATACCAATGCACTCGAAATTGCCCTGATTGGTAGCTTTTTTGTTTCTTTGATATTACCTATGCGCTCTTTTGGTATTTTGATTATTATAGTGGGAGTATTGTTATCCGGATTCCAGCAATTTGTAGGGATCAATGTGGTATTATATTATGCACCGGAAATCTTTAAGACCATGGGAGCTGCTACAGATGCCGCCTTGTTACAACAAATTATTGTTGGAGCTGTAAATCTTTCATTTACTGTATTAGCCATTTTCACAGTAGATAAATTTGGCCGCCGCCCGTTAATGATCATTGGAGCACTGATCATGGCTGTTTCCATGATTATATTAGGTACCACTTTCTATACGCATTCTGTAGGAATGGGCTCGCTGATCTGTATGTTAGTCTATACAGCCGGATTTGCTATGTCCTGGGGACCTGTTTGCTGGGTACTGCTGGCCGAGATCTTCCCGAACTCGATTCGTTCAACGGTGATGAGTATTGCCGTGGCCGGACAGTGGATTGCCAATTTCTTAGTCTCCTGGACGTTCCCTATGTTAGATAAGAACCAGTATCTGACCGATACTTTCAACCATGGAGTTGCCTATTGGATCTATGGTTTGATGGGCCTGTTAGCTGCTTTCTTTATCTGGAAGTTTGTTCCGGAGACCAAAGGAAAGACATTAGAGCAAATGGAACAATACTGGAAAAAGTAAAATAGACGATATCTATTTGGAAAAAGCGGTCTCCCTAAGGAAAGGAGACCGCTTTTTTGTTATATACGTGTACTGCTGTCCATCTCTTACCGGTAATTCTTTCTATACAGAAAATCCGCTTGTTGCCGGATCTTATTCGATAACATTTCCGGGTAATCCGGGTGATCCCTGAAAAACTTCTCAACTTCTTCATACGCTGCTACTGATTGATGACCGGATAACAACGCTCTCACCCAGGCTGCCGGGAAAAAATATCCCCGGTTCGCTGCACTTCCTGTAGGATATCCAAAGCCGGACGTATATAATGGATCGCTTCCTGTTGACGAACAGGGTGATTCAGCCAGGAGAGAGCAGTGGCGGCCCAGGGTTCTATCCGGCGGTTCTCTGCAATCAGTAAAGCCTGGAACAGACTATCTCTTTGCACTTTATCTGCAGAGACTGCCGGAGAAATAAAGGCATACTCTTTTTGCCTGTCCGGATTGGTGATCCGTTGTTTTTGAGTCCGGACAATCTCTTCCGCCCTTTCCGGTAAATGGATGGATAAATGATAAGAGAGCTGGATAAAGTCATTTTCACTTAGCACACATTTTTCCGGTGCCTGCTCTTCTTTCCAGATCGTATATAACCGGTCCAATGCCTCTTTTGAATGGGCGGTACCGGCATACAACCGGAAGGTTAGTAGCCGGTGTTCCTCCACCGGATGGGAAGTAACCAACTCCCATAGTCTGTTTTCTAATAAAGGATAACTTCCGGGATGTAGACGTTCACAATTCCTGATATAGCCCAGCGCAGCCGGGAACAACAGGGTGTTTTTCTCCCGGGACAGGTAAGCAGACAGGTTTTCCATAAACCACTCCGGGGCAATCGTATGATGTAGGAGGTTTTCATATAGATTGATCAGGATGGTTCCTTTCAACACTTCATCTGTTGTTGTATTTAATTCTTCCATACAAACCGCTGTATCTTCCGGGCTCAGATGGAAAAATCCATAGCCTCTTCCGTCTGTGTTGGGGAGGAGACCTTTTATTTCTCCGTTTACGGGAAAAGGCTGCTCTTTTTCTTTTAAATCCACCGTGAACATTTCTTTTTCCTTTTCCGTATAAACCTGGTAGGATAAAAGTTGTGGCCATACTAACCCCCTGTCAAAAGGATCTTCCTGCGTAATCATCCAGTGTCCATTTTCCTTTTTTACTTTCACTTCCGGCATCCCCTTTTCATAAATCCAGGCTTGGCTCCAGGTTTGCAGGTCTATAGGTGTATAGGAGTCCAGTATACGGATCAGTCCACTCCAGTCAGCATTTCCATAGGCATATTCATCCAGATATTCCTGTATCCCTTTTTTGAAATTTTCCTTACCAATCATCTGCACCAGCATTTCCATTACAACCGGGGATTTATTATAGATAATGTTTCCGTATACCAGGCCGGCATTTGCCAGATTATCCAGTTCCTGTTTGACGGAATTGCTACCGGATGTACGGTCTTCCGCATAGGTGCCGGGAATATATCCCTGTATAAAGTTCAGCCGGTGGTTCACATCCGGATAAAGCGGTTCCACGATCAGGGAAGCAAAGTAATTAGCAAAAACCTCTTTAGTCCAGACATCATCAAACCATTCCATCGTCACATAATCCCCAAACCACATATGAGCGGTTTCATGTGCGACTAATGCACTGCGGCCTAACCGTTCATCCAGGGTAGGAGACTCATTCAGGAACATTCTCCGGTCATTATATAAAGTTGCACCGGTATGTTCCATACCACCATATTGAAAACCCGGAAGGATGATCAGGTCATATTTAGCAAACGGATAAGGAATCTGCGTATATGCTTCCAGCCATTCCAATGCGTCAAACACTTCCGATGTGATCTCCGGACACTGGGCCACTTTTTTCGGATCTGTTTCCCGGTGATAAATCGTGATCTTCCGTTCCCCCCTCTGATAGGTTTCTTCCGTGAATTCTCCGGCTACAAATGAAAACAGGTACGTACTTAACGGCTCTGTTTGCCGGAACCGGATGACGTTTCTGCCGGAGGAATGCCTTTCTTCCGTCATAACAGGACTGTTGGAGATGGCTTTCCAGGTTGCGGGAACTTCTAAAGATAACGTGTAAAGGGATTTCAGGTCCGGTTGGTCAAAACAGGGAAATAAGGTCCGGGTACGGTCCGGTACCAACAATGTATACATAAGTTCTTCTCTTCTGTTCAGAGACTGGTCCGAAGGGATAAAAGAGATCTCTATGCTGTTTTCCCCGCGCTGTATATAATCCGCAGGGATAAACAGATGTTCACCGGTGGTTCCCGAAGAGAGTTCCCGGCCATTTACCTCACAAAAGAGAAGTTGATCTTCCGGACGGAAATCCAGTATGACCGGATGCGGATAAGCCATATCCAACCGGATCGTAACCTGGCCGTTTACCGGTTGGGTCCGTTGTTCCGGCAGGGAAAAGAATAGTTCGTACCTTATATGATGGTAATTCGTTTTCCGGAATTTTGCCAGTTCTCTGCTGACTCCGGGGGTTAAGAGAGGATCCTTTGTGCTTTCCATCCCCAAACAGGCAACGGAAAAGAGATATCCTACTATAAGAAGAAAGGATCTGTATCGTATTTTCTTTATCATAAAGCAGCTATCTGTTTTTGTTTAGGTGCTGTTCAGAAGCGGAACAGGAGATAAAGATAGAAAGTCTCTCTGTTTTTATTCTGTTTTATAAACGTGAATATTTCTGTGAAGGAGTGAATCTGTGTTAAAACCGGCCGGTAAAATCCTGTTTGGTTTTAGTTAATCCCGCATCAATACAGGGTTTCTTTAATAAATTAACTGAAAGAATATTTTCCTGTCCGGCTATAAGGTTAACAAAAGTGTAAAAAATACCTCTAAGGTTATTATATATTAAATCCTTTTATTTAACACCCTTCTTCCGGCAGCAAAACTTTTGCTCGCAGGGGTATGTTACCCCAAACATAAAAGGAGATGAATATATGCTGTATTTACAAGAACATGTGTCTTGTCGTAATTATGAGCAAGGTGATAGACCAAGCATCGAATACTACAGAGCTGCCAAAGGGGAAACCTGGAAAACCCGTTTAAATGATAATAAGATTGTTTTTATGATGAAAGGCGGAGGAAGAGTAGCATTTGACCAGTATGACGACAGGATTTCAAAAGGAATGATGATTTTATTGCCGGGAGGATGTGATTGTAGAGCACTGGCAGAGGAAGATACGGAATTTATGGTTTGCCGGTTGAAGAATAACCTGCAATTGTGTGAGCATTTTTCGTTAGAAAAGTTATATAACGTATCCGTAGAAATAGAGGATAAATACCGGCCTCTTGCTATCAATACTCCGATGGAGGCCTATGTAAATAGTCTGAAAGAATATATTACAGACAACGTACGATGCCTCTATTTTTTTTGACATCAAAATCCGGGAACTCTTTTTCCTGCTACGGAATTATTATACGAAAGAAGAATTAAAGTGTTTCTTTTATCCGCTGTTGAGCCATGATTTCTCTTTTTCTGATTTTGTCCTGAAGAATCATCACAAAGTGAAAAATGTAAAGGAGTTTGCGGATCTGGCCAATTATAGCATATCCGGGTTTGAAAAACGTTTCAAAAGAGTTTTTAATGTATCAGCCTATAAATGGATGAAAGAACAGAAAGCCAAAACCATCCTGCATGAAATTCACCATACCCGTAAAACATTTAAAGAGATCGGATGGGACTATGGTTTCTCTTCACCGGCTCAGTTCAATGACTTTTGCAGAAGCAATTTCGGAGCTCCTCCGGGGCAGATCCGTAGAGAAATGATGACTGAAAATCCGGTTTCCGGCAAATAGGTCGCAATTCAGTATAAGCAGGCTGTTTTTCGTAACGTTAGTTCATTTTCAGCAAGTTATATTTGCACTGTACCTTTTATTATGAGAGATGCGATATTCAAAAGGCGCCGATTGTAAATCGATTAATAAAAGGGATCTATATATACCTTAAGAGTTTCCGGAGAAATCCGGAACTCTTAAGTCCTATATTCCCCGACTCACCAATGATTAGAAAAATATTAAGGTTGCCCCTGTCTGGACGATGGGGTAATAAAATTTAGTAGATTAATAATAAAAAATAGAACTGATTATGAAAAGTAAATTTATGTATTTATTTACAACAGCCTGTATAGCGACAGCTTTTACGGCCTGTAATGATGATGACGGAAACGAGATAATAGATCAACCTGGTGGTAATGTCACGGAAAGAGTGGCTGATACGCCGGTACAGTTACAAATTAAACAGATGGCCAACACCTATGCTTCCACTTCCGACGCGGCAGCAACTCCGGAAGAAAGTAAGGTAGGTGCCACATTAGATATTTTCGTCTTCGATGATTCAGGTATCTATGAAACCTATGTGAACAAGAACCTGACTGCTTCCGGTCCTGATACCTATCTGACGGATACATTTATGTTATCCACAGGTAGTAAGTACTTCTATGTATTTACCAATGTTCCGGGTAATCAATTTTTAATGCCTTCTTCAGGGAGTACCCGGCAGGCGTTTGAATTAAATCCGATTCAGGTGACTTCGGTAGCGGATCTGGCTACGGATAATCAATTTTATATTGGTACGCTGGTTGCTTCACAAACCGCAGTGACCGGTACGGCTACGGATGATCCGCAGACGATCAGTCTGGAAGTAGGACGTCTGGCTTCAAAAGTGATGTTGTCCGAATCTCCTGCGACTCCGAATATCAGTGGAAATCTGAAAGGTGTCATGTCTGCACCGGAATACCGTTTGGTCAATATTCCGAATCAATTATATACGGTAGGACAATGGGACCGTGCATTCAAACAACCAGGGAGCCAGGTCCGGACTCCTTTCTATACATTATCGAGTTTTTCCGGTTATTTCTTTGCTAATCCTACGGATTGGTCAGGTAGTAAAGGGCGAGGTGAAGTTTTTTATGCAATTGAAAATACGAATCAGGAACCTTTGAGAGGACAGGCAACCGCTGCTCAGATTAAATATATATATACTCCGGATGCTACGGAAATTTATGACAAAGATAATCTTCGTCAGAATGGAACACTATCCGGTACTGATTTCTGGATAGCAGAGTTTGAAAATGGAAACCGTTTGATCTATAACGGCGATATTTCAGGTGTAGCACACCCGGATTATGGTATACCTAAAAGTGTAACCAAATATACGGATGGTGAATGTTTCTATACCGTGTATCTTGCAGATAACACAGAAGCAACTCCAAGCCTGAAATATGCAGTGATCCGTAACCATTATTATGAACTGAAAGTAAATAATATTTACCGTTTAGGTAACAACACAGATGATATTACCGATCCGGTTGATCCAGTAGAAAAAGTGGTCGAAATCGAGGTGGAAATTGAAGTGTTGCCCTGGTTCTATATTCCACAGGAAGTTGATTTATAATACATAAACTTTTTATGATTTTCAAATCCAGTGGCTGCCGGACTGTAATTTACAGCTCCGGCAGTTAACTTTTTTCCCCGGTAAGTGTTATAAAAGAGATAATATTCAGATACTGAATACATAACCAAAAATTAATTATGAAGAAGATAGAATATATACTCTTATTATTTGCATGGATCATCTCTTTTTCCGGGTGTGTGAAGGAAAATCTGGATGATTGTCCTCCCATTGCCGAGCCGGGAATGGAAGAAAAAGATGAACGTTATTTATACTTTAGGCTTAGAAACAGTGCTTCAACTTTTGAGCGGGAAGTAGAGAATCTGACTTTGTTTGCCTATGATGGAAATAATCAGTATGTAAAAGATACCATCTTATCCCGAAGTGAACTCCAGGCAAGTAATTACCGGTTTAATATGACAGACTGAAAAACTGTAGGAGAGGAGTTTCATCACATGGTTGCCGTAATGAATTTGTCGGATAATTATCTGATCGAAAATGAACATTCTAAACTTGAATTCAGAAAATCGGTAGTCACTACCAGACCGGATACGGTGGATTATCAGTTGGATAATGTTTATTTAGGAGAAATTGAATTTAAGATTCCGGTTAAAGCTATACTCTATGATACACTTGAGTTAGTACATAATATAAATCATGTACTGCTGGAAATTGAATTTCAGGATGGATGCGAGATGGCGGCCAATTCATCTATCGTACCTTTTCTCAGAGGGACGAATGGAACCTATAATGCTTTTAATGAATGTGTAGGACAAAACAGGATTGTATATGAACCTTATGCCTGTCTCAGTGCGACACTACCGGTATTAAGATATAATTTTACTACATTGAAAATGTATATAGGAGATGATTTGGATATTGTCATACAACAGTATGAAGAGGGAAAGCTGGAGTCTGTACGGGAGGTAACCTTGCGGTTAACAGAGTATCTGTCACAACTGGTAGACAGTAGCGGTAAATATTTGTATGCAACAGATGAAGATCTTGAAGTAGCGGCGATCTCAGCAGACGATCCGTATGTGATCCGGGTGGTGTTGGATTGTGATTTTGCTATTGCAGAGATAAGAGTAAATAATTGGTTTGTGATCGGTCCGGGAGTGGATCTCTGATTAGTCTCCCTAATGAAATAAAAAAGGGAAATCCTATTCACAGGATTTCCCTTTTTTATTTCATGGATAGACCATTTATTGATGTGCACCCAGTTGTTCCCTTATGACTGTTTCAGCAATCCAGGTAATTACATTATTCAACAAAATATCCGGAGTTCTCGCCGGGTTGATGATTCCGTTTCCGGAGAACGGACTGGTCTGATCATCATATTGAGATTCCGCCGGGAACAGATAAGGATCCCCTATATAGATCACCCGTTGATTGAGATCTATCTAAAGCGCTTAACCCGGCCTGTCTGGGTATGAGGATCTCCAGATCCAACATATAAAAATCCTGATTCATATATATTTTAAAGCGGATCACAAATCCCTTTCGAAGCTTAGTGTTTTTTTGGTTCACGTGTGTGATCCCATCGGTTCACGCACGTGATCCCATGGGATCACGTGCGTGAACCGATGGGATCACACACGTGAGAGACGAAGTCTTTATGCCTACTAAATAGAAAAAGTGTCTTTACCTTATCATAAAAATAACGAGGGGTGATCGAATGCTTTATTTCATGTCGGTCACCCATCGTTATGCTGTTCCAAATGAACCGCGGATTAATTGCCTGCCGCCAGCTTTTCGCCGATTACTGTTTCAGCGATCCAGGTCAGCACATTGTTTAACAGAATATCCGGAGTTCTTGCCGGGTTGATGATTCCATCACCGGAAAACAGGCTGGTCTGGTCATCATATTGTGAATCTGCCGGGAATAAATAAGGATCTCCCAGATAGATCACCCGCTGGTCTATATCTACTCCGAAAATGATCTCATTTTCATTATTACTGTTCACCAGGATAGGAGAAACAGTGGAATTCCCCCCCCTGTGTCCTGTTTAAGGAATAAATATCTGTTACGGTCGTGATCAGAGCACTTAAACCACTGTTCGGATCTATGGCCCCGAAAGGACCGTTAGAGACAAAAGAAGGAACCTGCGGAGATAAAAGGTGTTTGGGACTGCTGCCTGAAAGTCCTCCACGGGTTTTACCTAATGCGTTGATCAGGTTTACTTCATGCAAATAGGCTATCAATACCCGGTTCGGACTTTTTTCCAGCCATTCGACTAACATCTGAGCCTGTGCAGCCGTACAGTTGTATTGAGGAGAGATCAGGATTCCATCAAACAGTTCTGCCATTTGTGCAGTCAGGTTTGTACTGGTAGGTAAAGCCGACATGGAAAAACCGCCAAATGCGATCTTTCCGTCTTTCCCATAATAATCTTCATTTTTCATAAAATTCCTCAGTACGCGGGAAATCGCATCGTCATCCTGGCTCCCCTGTGACAGCAGATCATCTCCCAGGTTGCCAATTAATCCGATAAAGCTGAACATACTGACATATTTCCCTTCATGCAGGTTTCTGGCTAATTGAGTGATTTTGATCCGGAACGTAAGCCCACCGGCTGAAATCATAAAATATTCATGCCGTTCGGTTGCTCCACTACCGGAGTTTTCTGCGATAGCCGTGATGAACAGATGATCCCCATTATTCTCAACCCGGAAATATTCACTGGTAACAGATCCTTCGTTAATTCCTACCGGACTGCCCTGTAAAGTTCCGTCTGCTTTTACCCACTGGATCGTATAATTATCATAAGTGGTATTAATTGTTATGGTTTGGGTGGCTCCGATATAGTAAGCCACGGTGGCGTCGTGGGGAGACATAGACAAATACTTATCTCCTCCGGGACCATAAATGATTTTCGTGTCATCATCGATTTCCCATTCATACACCTCCGCTGTAATATATAAAGAAGTGGCCTCTTCCGGTTCTTTGGTTCCTTCCTGGGTAATGTCAGTGATGTTGATCTGGTAGGTATGGTTTCGCAGAACCTGGCCTATATGACCACCCTGCCCATCCTGGAAATCGACCCGGTAGTAAGACACTGTTGTGTTGGCCGGATTATCTCCGAGATAAATACCTCCGATAATTACACAGGTAGCCTCTTCGGATTGTTGAACAGGATCTGTGTAAGCCACTGATTCCGGAAGGTAGATCCCGGAAAGGGTATAAACAGGCGACGTGTTGTTTCCGGTAGCTATCCTGTCCGTCGTGATCGTATTGGCAGAGCCGGCAGGGATACTGGGAACAGTTACTTTGACATTGGTTTTATCGTAATCCGAAGGAATCACCTGGATGGATGATTGGGCCCGATGTACTTCCATACTTTTTAGCAGGAACCGTTCATCCCAGTCAAAACCCGGATTTTCTTTCAGATTAACTCCTACGGTAGCCATCGAACGTAACATCCGGACCGGGATCGTGATCTCTTCTCCGGAGCTGAGTCCCTGTGTCCGGGTGGCTTCTCCAAACATTGGAATATACTCCGGACCGGATTCGGTGTAGGAAGAGACGATTCGTTGGATGATATCCTCTTCTTTTTCTCCCGCTGCCAGACCGGGTAGATCTGTATTGGCAAGCAGGTAGAACCGGATATTCCCGCTGGTGGGCTCCATGGTGGATGAATAGATATTACTTCCTTTATCCGTAATCTCCACTTCATGACTGTATTCATAATCCCCACTATTCTCAGTCAGGACCAATACTCTTAGTTGATTGATCACTCCTTCGGTAGCCGCACTGGCCCGGGTAGTCATGGCACTAACATTCAGTGTGAAGTTCACCCGTGATTTCCCTTCCGGTACAGGTGTGGTACCCGGGTCTGTCCTGTCCGAATCCGAACAGGAGAAAAGTGCTGTCAGTAAAAGAGAAAAAGTGATCAGCGTTATATATTTGAATTGTATGTTGTTCATAAGATATATCCTCTTATTAATTGAAAAATAAATATACTTTCTCTCTGTGTTTTAAGCATCCGGTGCCAGTTTTTCCCCGATTACCGTATCCGCCATCCAGGAGATCAGATTTCCCATCAGGATATCAAAAGCTTTATTCACATTCCCATTTCCGGTTAAGAGACCGGACGTTTTAAACCAGGTGGTGTTGGCATAATAAATGATCCGTTTATCCAGGTCCACACTCATCACCATCTGATCCGTATTCCCGTTAATGACGAGGATCGGGGTTAAATGAGGATTGGCTGTGCGGCTGATGTAGTAACTGGTTCCTACCGCATTGATCGTAGTTCCTGTTGTCAATTCTCCGAAAGGACCTTTTCGTATGAAAGAAGGGATATCTGAAGCAATGGCATATTGACTGCTATTGGAAAATTTAGGTGATCCCCATTCAAATTCACAATTTACTCCCAGTGAAGTTTCCATATAAGGATTATCAAACACAGTCATTAATATGCGCTGCGGAGAAAACCGTAACCATTCACTCAGGTTCTTAAACATCTCTGTTGAATAGGCTTCATAGCTGGGATAGGCATTATTGGGATTGACCCAGGCTGTTCCCTCCTGAATAAGGATAATATCGAATAAGTCTGCCAGACGGGTGGTCATAGGAGATGCGGAACTATATAAACCGGCTATTTTGAATCCTCCGAATGCTAATTTCCCTCCCGGACCAAAAAGAGAGGTGTTTTTGATAAAATCTTTGAGTGGTTGCATAGTCGTTGGATAGGTGGCAATAGACATGATTTCATCTCCCAGGTCCGCATTTAAATCACAATAACTGAAAATCACAATGTTTTCTTTGTCATAGGTTACATGGGTTTTCTGGATAATCGTGATCACTAACTGGATCGTATTCAAGGTGATCATCGCTTTTTCCCTGCGTTCTGTTCCTGTCAGGTTATTCTCCAGTGCTGTTACGGTAATGGAAGACCCGTCCGCTGCTATGGATAAGGAAAAATGAGTCCCTTCTACCGCAGCACCACCCCAGGTCATCGTTGCTTTCCCGGAGACAACCTGATGATTATCATCCACCCATTGAATGAAATAGGGATCCGGATCGCTCTCTACAGTGATCGTTTGAGTAGCCTCTTCGTAATAATTGACATAAATACTACTGGTCTCTACCGCTAAATAGGAACCGTCCGGCCCATGAATCTCCCCACTGTCTTCATCATCTAAAATAATGATATTGGTTCCCATGTTTTTACCGGGTTTACTACCTGCTTCTTCTACCGAACTTTCTCCCGGGCCACTTACATCTGCAATCGAAACCATATACTTATGATTCCTTAGCAATTGTCCGAATTGATCATTCGCAGAGGTTTTGAAATCAACCCGGTAGTAGGTAACTTCCGTGTTACCGGGATCATCCCCTATATAGATCCCTCCGATGATCAGGCTCGTAGCCTGTGAAGTTTGTTCACTTTCGTGGATGATCATCTCGGATTCAGGAAGATACAGACCCGCTAAAGTTGTGGCATCGTTCTCATTTGTAACAGCCGAAGTGGTCAGGGTAGTACTGCCGGCCGGGACACTGGGAGAACTGACCACTTTATTCCCTGCCGGATTCTCCGTATAGGCATCCGGTATCACCTGAATAAGTGAATTGGCCCGGACAGCCTGTATATTTTTCAGTTTAAATTTACTGGTGGCTTCATTAGCTACAGATACATCCACCGTGGCTAATGCACGCAGCATATAAACCGTCCGGCTTTCATTTCCGCCGGAAGCCAACTGGTTAAAGGAGGCTTCTCCATACATGGGGAGATATTCCGGACCCGCGGCTGGAAAGGGAACCGTAAGTAAAGAGATCATCTCTTCGTAAGAATCTCCGGCCGTAATAGCTGAAATATCCGTTACGTTCCCTATTAAACAGGTCTTTACTTTGGAATCTGTAGCCTGCAAACTGGCTTCAAAGGTATTATTCCCTAACGAAGTAGCTGTTACAGGATATTTATATAAATATGTACCGGGTGTACTACTTTCTTCAAAGACCAGGATCATTAACTGGTTGATTGTTTTTTCCGTAGCCACTGTAGCCCTGCTTTCCACCTGTGCCGCCTTTACCTGGAAAGAGATGATTGTTTTTCCCCCGGAACCTGTTGGGATCCGGGAATCATCTGTCTGATCGGAACAGGCTCCTAATAGCAAACATCCTATTAGCAAAGCGAATCCTTTTATATTGAGTTTCTTTTTCATCATCACCTAATTATTAACCTAAAAGTAAAACAGGATAAGATCTAAAAGGTTGACAGTGAAATAATAAAGTAGTTATATAGAAGTTAAGGTTCTCTTTTTGAAGGAAATGAGAATAGAATAAAGAATGAAAAAATATGAAATAGGATTATATTTATATATTTTTACGATCTGTAATGCAGCATATCAGGAGGATGAACCCCTATTTATCGCCTGTATTCCAAGTGTGAAAAACCATTAATGAAAACTTATATTTACTATCATGATCACCTTAAAAGAAAAAAATCGGTTATGGCTTTGGAGACATGGCCTCTTCTATGTTCTGGAAGCTTTTTGGTTCCTATTTAATGATCTTTTATACAGATGTGTTCGGACTTCCGGCAGCGGCAGTCGGAACGATGTTTTTCATTACCCGTATCTGGGATTCCGTTACTGACCCGGTAGTGGGAGTGATCGCGGACAGGACTCATACCCGCTGGGGAAAGTTCCGTCCTTATTTATTGTGGTTAGCCATTCCTTTTGCCTTCATCGGAGTCATTACTTTTTTTTTACGCCGGATCTGAGTCCTACCGGTAAACTGGTATATGCTTATATCACCTATTCTCTGATGATGTTGGTTTACTCAGGGGTAAATGTACCGTATGCTTCTTTGTTAGGAGTGATGAGTCCGGACCCAAAAGAACGAAATACACTTTCTGCTTATCGTATGTCTTTCGCTTATATAGGTAGCTTTCTGGCCCTGCTTCTTTTTATGCCCATGGTGAATCTCTTTAGCGGAGGTAGTAAAGAGATCGCTGACCAGCAATATGGCTGGCTGATGAGCGTATTAGTGATCGCTATCGTCTGTGCGATCCTGTTTTATTTCTGTTTTTCTTTTACCCGCGAACGGGTGAAACCGCTTAAAGAAGAACAAAATCCGTTGAAAGAAGATCTAAAAGACCTGGTGAAAAACAGACCCTGGTGGATCTTATTAGGCGCAGGGATCGCGGCGTTGGTATTTAACTCTATCCGGGATGGAGCCACTGTCTACTATTTCAAATATTTTGTGGTAGAGGAGAATATCGGAAGTATCACGCTGCTAAGTATTCCGTTTGTCTTAAGTGGATTGTATCTGGCTATTGGGCAGGCAGCTAATATCATAGGGGTTATCCTGGCAGCTCCGGTCAGTAACCGGATCGGGAAGAAGAATACCTATATGGGAGCGATGGCGATGGCTACGGTGTTAAGCATGATCTTTTACTGGTTTGACAGGGATCAGTTGGTCTGGATCTTTATTTTTCAGGTCCTGATCAGTATTTGTGCCGGAAGCATCTTTCCCCTGTTATGGTCTATGTATGCAGATTGTGCGGACTATTCCGAACTGAAGACCGGTAACCGGGCCACCGGATTGATTTTCAGTTCGTCTTCCATGAGCCAGAAATTCGGCTGGGCATTAGGGAGTGCCATGACCGGATGGTTACTGGCTTATTACGGATTCCAGGCCAACGCAGTACAATCCGCTGAATCCATCCACGGAATCCGGATGTTCCTGAGCTTCTTCCCGGCCATCGGAACCGTCCTGTCTGTCATTTTCATCAGCCTTTACCCACTAAGTGAAAAGAAAATGAAGCAGGTTACTCAGGAGTTGGAAGCGTTACGTAAATAAGGGCTATTCGTTATTTTATGGATTGTTTTTCATGGATTTATTGGTTGGAAATTCAATCTTTTTTTCTTTATTTGCAGAATATGTACAAAGTACACTTTAAGTGAACTGTAGGATGATTACCCAGATAAATCGATACTTATATGAAACGTTGTTTGTTACTTGCAGGTTGGCTTATGGGATTGATTAGTTGTCAGCCCTCCGGAGACGGATCCGGTTTTCCTTCTATTAAAGAAGTTCCCTTTACGGATATTCATTTGACAGATCATTTCTGGGCGCCCCGGATTGAGACGAACCGCCTGGTGTCGATTCCTTCTGCTTTCTATCAGAGTGAACAAAGCGGACGGTTTGACAATTTTGCGCTGGCCGGAGGATTGATCGAGGGAGAACATCAGGGTGATTTTCCTTTTGATGATACAGATCCCTACAAGATCATTGAAGGAGCTTCCTATTCGTTGGCCGTGACCTATGATGCGAAATTAGATGCTTATCTGGACAGTGTGATCTGCCTGATCGGTGCTGCCCAGGAACCGGATGGTTACCTGACTACCTGTGTGACGAATCGGTGTGAACGTTTATCCCGCTGGTGGGGAAGTGAGAGGTGGGAAAAGCTGAACAGTCATGAATTATATAACTGTGGACATCTTTATGAAGCGGCTGTAGCCCATTATCAGGCTACCGGAAAACGAAGCCTGCTGGATATTGCCATTAAGAACGCAGACCTCGTCTGTGAAGTGTTCGGTCCGGAGGAGGGACAGAAACAGGTGCCATCCGGGCATCCGATCATTGAAATGGGGTTAGCGAAGATGTATAAAGTGACCGGAGACGAAAAATATCTTCGTCAGGCCCGGTATTTTGTGGAAGAGACCGGCCGGGGTACAGACGGACACCGCCTGAATGCCTATAGCCAGGATCATATGCCCATTCTTCAGCAGGAAGAGATCGTAGGCCATGCTGTACGGGCCGGTTATCTCTATTCCGGAGTCGTCGATGTGGCTTTGCTGATGGAAGACCAGGACTATTTTGAAGCCGTATCCCGGATCTGGGAAAACACAGCCGGAAAGAAATTATATATTACAGGAGGGATTGGTTCACGGGCACAGGGAGAAGGATTTGGCCCGGAATATGAACTACACAATCATAGTGCTTATTGTGAAACCTGTGCTTCCATTGCGAATGTTTACTGGAATCAGCGGATGTTTCTGGCAACAGGACATGCAAAGTATGTCGATGTACTGGAAAGAGCATTATATAACGGGGTGATTTCCGGAGTCTCGTTAAGTGGTGATAAATTCTTTTATGATAATCCACTGGAGTCTATGGGGCAACATGAACGGGAAGAATGGTTCGGATGTGCCTGTTGTCCGGGGAACGTAACCCGGTTTATGGCATCCATCCCTAAATATGTCTATGCCCTGCAAGGGAAAGACCTGTTTGTGAATTTATATGTTTCCGGGAACAGCCATATAAACATAAACGGTCAACCGGTGGAATTGATACAGCAAACAGACTATCCCTGGGATGGAAAGATCACTTTGAGGGTTCATACCGCACAGTCAGTACCTTTCAATCTGAAACTGAGGATACCCGGATGGGCGGGAGAAGAACCGGTTCCGGAAAGTGACCTTTATTCATTTACAGGTCCGGTTTCCGGTTCCTGGAAGATTACGGTGAACGGGCAGGAAATGCGAAAGAAATTGTCAGCCGGATATGTCTCTGTGGAAAGGACCTGGCATACGGGGGATGTGGTGGAACTGACCTTGCCCATGGAAGTCAGGCGGGTTCGTTCCCATGAGAAAGTGTATACAAACGAAGGATTGCTCGCTTTCAGCCGCGGACCGGTCGTTTACTGCCTGGAGGGAGTGGATATGCCTGACCGGCATGTCTTTAACAAATATATTCCGGAACAGGCATCCGTCCATCCGGTTTTTAAACAGGATTTATTAAATGGGGTAGTGGAACTGGCCACTATGGCGAAAGAGATAGCGACAGATGGCACAGAGAAAGAAGTACCTGTGCAGTTGATTCCTTATTCTACCTGGAATAACCGGGGAAATGCGGAGATGGCGGTGTGGATACCTGCTACCGCAGCGTATGCCAAACCTACTCCGGAACCTACGATCGCTTCCCGTGCGAAAGCCTATGCAATCGTAAGTGCACCCATCCAGAAAGACGGACTGGCCATTGAACGCCGGGAGGTTATTTATGGTGTAAATGATCAGTGGGAACCTAAAAGTTCAGATGATCAAAGTAAGCCCTATTACTATTTCTGGCTGAAGAAAGGCACGGAAGAAATACTGGAATATGAATTTGAGAAGGAAGAAATGGTAAGCCAGGTCGAAGTGTACTGGCTGGAATTTGACCATTACGACGGAGATTACCGGGTTCCGGCAAGCTGGAAAGTCCAGTACAGATCAGGTTCAGTGTGGAAAGATGTCGTGACAGAAGATGCATATGGATGTAAAAAAGATTGTTTTAATGTGGTAAATTTTGCACCTTTGACCACGAAAGGGTTACGTCTGCTTGTTCAATTGCAGGAAGGAGAGTCCGGAGGCGTGATTGAATGGAAAGTAAACTAAGCCCTGTTGCTAATCTTAAATATACATACCAGATGAAAAAGTTTTCGATATTGCGGGGAAAGAACGGTGAAAATTATGTAGTGCCTTTTATATTACTAACCAGCCTTTTCTTTATGTGGGGGTTGGCGAATAATATGTCTGACACGTTACTGGCTGCCTTTAAAAAGATTATGAGTATGACTGATTTTCAGACCTCTCTCATTCAGGTGGCTTTTTATGGTTCCTATTTCTGTTTTGCTTTACCCGCCGCTTTCTTTATCAAAAAATATTCCTATAAATCCGGTATTCTTTTAGGATTATCTTTATATGCGGCCGGCTGTTTCCTGTTCTATCCGGCAGGGCATGTGGGCAGTTATGGCTTTTATCTGTTAGCCCTGTATGTATTAGCCGGGGGATGTTCCATTCTGGAAACAACGGCTAATCCCTATATTTTAAGTATGGGTTCTGAAAAGACCTCTACCCAGCGGTTAAATCTGGCTCAGGCATTTAATCCGATTGGCTGTATGGCGGGTATCCTGATCAGCCAGTCCTACATTTTAGGAAAACTAAACCAGGCCGGGGAAGCGGAACGGGCTGTGATGTCTGCTCAGGATCTGGAAGCGATCCAGTATACGGAAATGAATGCCGTAACCATGACGTATGTCTATGTTGGTCTTGTATTGATGGCTATTCTGCTACTGATCCTATTCTCCCGGATGCCTAAAGGAGAACAACCGGTAGAAGAGGAGAACGGAAGTTTTAAAGAAGCATTGGGACGTTTGGTAAAAAACAGGAGATATGTATATGGAGTAGTCGCGGAGTTTTTTATATCGGTGCCCAGACCTGTGTCTGGTCCTACAATATCCGCTACGTCATGAACCAGTTAGGCTATAATGAGAAAGAGGCTGCCAATATTTATCTTTTCTCCCTGATCGCTTTTGCATCTGCCCGGTTTATTTTTACAGCGCTGATGAAGGTCTTCAAACCCTATCATCTGCTGATGATGGCGGCTGTTGCTTCCGGTATCTGTACGACGGTCGTTATTTTCTCTTCCGGTCTGACAGGAGTGATTGCCCTGATCCTGATCTCTTTCTTTATGTCGTTGATGTTTCCAACCATTTATGGCCTGGCCATGTACAAATTAGGGGATGATACTAAATTCGGAGGATCCGGACTGATCATGTCTATCTTAGGAGGGGCTGTGTTCGCAGCTATCCAGGGATATGTTTCGGATGCTTCCGGTAGTATTAGTTTTTCTTTTGTAGTGCCTTTCCTCTGTTTTATCGTGGTTGTCCTGTATGGAGGGTGGATCTCCCGCATTTCAGGGAGTAAGCCTGCTGTGAAATAAGAGCTTTTTTTAAAAAAGTAAAAATAAATATAACCTTCACACACTTTAAGTGTTATATTTTAAACTGTCATTCTCTCTTGCAGTCTGAAAGAGTATAACCTATAAAACGAATCGTTTTATACTAATGGATTAAGGGAATGAAAGTTAAATTATTATTTGTGTTATTCGCCGGGTTTCTGGCATGTTTGACCGTTTCAGCACAGGACCAGAATACCGTCACTTTAAAAAATGGGATAAAAATGAAAGTATTAACACCAGAAGAAGAAAGAGTGATCATTAACAAAGGTACGGAACGACCTTACACCGGTATTTATTACGATCATAAAGAAAAGGGAACCTATAAATGTAAACAGTGTGGATCTTCTTTGTACCGTTCAGATGATAAATTTGATTCCGGATGTGGCTGGCCCAGTTTCGATGATGAAATAGAAGGAGCCATCAAAGAAGTTCCGGATGCGGATGGGATACGTACGGAAATTGTTTGTTCCAACTGTGAAGGTCATCTGGGGCATGTCTTTAAGGGAGAACGTTTCACCCCTAAAAATACACGCCATTGTGTAAACTCTATATCGCTGGATTTCGAACCCGATAAAGAATAATTCTTACGCAGGATCCCGGGAAGGGAAGTGAAAATGAAAATACCCCTGTCACTCAATCGTAGTGACAGGGGCATTTTGTTTATGAAGAAGTGGATTGTTTAGTCCTCCTCTTCTTCGCCGATGGTGGTTTCTTTGTTGCCTCCGTCGATCCATTCGTTGGGGGATTCATCGAGTTGTTCGATGGTAATCACAAACTCCATCCGGTTGGAATAGAGCCTTACATCCTGAAAATTGTGGGATTTAACATCCGGGTCATATTCCTGTAAGGCTGTAAAGCGTAATGCATAGATCTCTTCGTTACTATCCAGCAGGATCTCCACTTTGAAACGGTCGTTCTGAATGGTGAGGTTATCCACTTCTACCATCGCTCCATTGCCGGAATCCATGAATTCCATTTGGATTTTTCCCGTTTCGATGTTGGTGGTCATGCTAAGTGTGTTCTTTGAACCGGCCGGTTTGAACAGATAGACGTATTTACTTTCCAGGGAAATGTAATGAGGTCCGTCAAAGACCAGTTCGTGATCCTCTTTCATGTTCCAGTCAATCACATTGACGGTCATACGGCTGTCGAACTCTTCGGATGCAATATCCGGATCTTCATAGCCGGGACCGTTGACGGCTGATATGTTCACCAGATACTTGAAATTCCGTGTAGCCTGCAGGATCGTATTGTTCCCGTCTTCGGCAAAATCCACCGGATAGTAGGTGACGGGCCCGTCCAAATAACTACCTCCCAGAACGAGGCGACTGAATCGTTTGGGTCCTATCACATCGGTCGGAGCATCATTTTCGTACAGATATAACTTATAAATAATGTTCCCTCCGGTGGCTTCCTGAAATCCGACGGATTGTGTCAGGTTAGCCATGTCCGCAGGAGATTCGGGGACGATGACACTTTTATCCGACGCAACGTAGTTGGAAGAAGTGGGAGCAAGGTATCCTTTGTCCGGTGCGAAATAAATATAGGCTTCTTTCAATACGAAATCCTCCTCAGAGTTATAGATATCAGCGGAAGCGACTGCACGCAACAGGAAGATCCCTTCGATCTGATTGACTACTGCCGGTACAATATTTACGTTTTCTTTGATTCCCCACATGGGTATGGAATCCGAACCGATAAGGCTGGTTGGATTGTTCAGGATAAGAGCTGGCTGAATATCATTGTCCCAGCTTTTCCCTTCCACGATCTCCGGACAGCTTTCCACCACCGAACGGGCATTGACCGCAAAATAGAGTGTCAGCCCATTGTCCACCCGCAGGGTAGTCCGGTAGGTTCCTGCGCTCAGGTAGGCCTGTCTCCGGTACTGGTACTCGTCATTTTTGAAAACCAGTACATCCAGTTCTTTGATGGTCCTTTCGGTAATACCTCCGGGATCGGTTACACTGTAGGTTTGAGCCGGAGTGAGGAAATGCATTTCGACCTCTTCTTCGGTCCGTTCGGTTTCCCCGGGTGGAGTATCCTCTTTTTCCTTGTCACTACAGGAGATGGTACATAGGAGGATCACTCCCATAAGCCAGCTTAAATATTTTAAGGTTCCGGTCATAATTCTTAATTCTATCATATTTTATACTACTGTTTATATGTATCTGTTCCGGAGTATTTCAGAAATATGTAACTGTCGCGTCTTTTACTCTCCATCCGTTCACAAGTACTTCTAATTCCGCACCCAACGTCCAGGTGATATGGATCTCATCTCCGGCAGTGGCTCTGTGAGTCGTGTTAACCCGGGCGATCCTGTCATCCTGCATATGGAAATCCACAGACAGGTATTGATTCTCGGAGCCGGGTAGTACACCCATTTTTCCGGAGACAAGAGTGGCTGTGGAAGGATCATAGGTGAGATCTTTATAGATCGTGGATTCTTCTCCTCCGGAGATCCGGCCGATGGACATCCGGGAACGAGTTCCGCTCAATGCAATCCAGGGACCTTGTGCGGTGGCTCTGGTTTCCATCAGAAGATCACTGTTGTAGACGGTGAACCATACTCTGCAAATACAAGGCTCTAAAGAAACCTCATGCAGGGAACTCTCATCGCTGACGATCGTAGCACTCTCTTCTCCCAGAAATATATTTCCTATCGGATCATAATAATTGGTATAAATTAAATTCCGGGACAGGTCCAGTGAACCATCACTGAAATCATCTCCTACAGCCGCTTCCGGGATGTCACACACATCATCATCATCGGCCGGTACTGCCCAGGCTACCAACTGGTAGTTGCCTGTGGCATAATTTTCCAATACATATTCTTTTCCTCCTTTAATTGCTTCGTATGGAATAATATCTGTGTCTATCAGTATATTGTTCTGATAAATCTGTAGATGTACTTCATTCGCTACTTTACTGTCGAAGTCGCTGATGCTGTGTTCGTAAGTAAAATAGAGCCGGATCAGCGCATCACAATCATCCCTGTTTTCCCGTATACATGCTGATAAGAGCAAAACTGTTAAACAATAAAGGAATATTCTTTTCATCTGATATTTTTTGAATAAATGGAACAAAATCTTCCGGAGAGGGTATGCCCCCTCCGGAAGTTATAGTTTAACAGTTTAGAAATCTGTATTCTGTGTCCGGATAGTCCATGGTACAATTTCGATGGTTGCCTGGATACCAGTCTGGTCATTTCTTGGAACCACACCGCCGCCATTGTCTTCGTCATCATCTCCCTCTTTCGGGTTTCCGTAACCAATGGTACGTAATTCATCGAGCAACACGCGGTAGATCGTGTTACGGAAGATCCGGTAATTGTCGTCACGGATCAGGTTCACACGCCAGTAGCGTTCATAAGTTTCGTTGGCTGCCGGATAGCTTAGGGTACCTTTGATCAGGAATGCGTATACTTCTTCCCGTGGGAATCCGGCAATACCGGTTTCCGTGCTGACTGTGTCTCTGGGCTGGTTCTCGTAAACAAAAATACTGGTTCCTGTCAACCATGGTGAATTATCAATCATCCCTGAATAAGCAGTTAGCAGATTACCGTCCGTATCGTAATCAGATGCGAAATATTCACCACCCGGAGCCCATAAATTCCATTCGGACTGTTTATTATTTGTACTGTTGTAGTGCATGAAAGTATGAGATTTACTATATCCGTTGATCAGTGCATAGGAATCCAGCGTGAATACGACAGCCTCGTTTGTTACGGTTGAATCTTCAAACAGGGACCACAGGTCATCCTGAGGAATATTCACAGAGAAATTTTCTCCAAAACGGGGTTGTTCCACTTTGGAAACTGTACGGTGGATACGGATCGTCACTTCATTGTCGGTTCTGTTCTCCACAATAGAAGCAGTTGCTTTTCCTGACATGACGAACTCTCCGGCATTTATCTGCCGGCTATTTGTATTGGTCAACGTTTTTGCTTCAACCAAGGCCTCCATCTCATCATAATTCAGGCCGGCCTGTTGACCCAGGTTTCTGTTTGCGGCAACGAGGATTTTTTTGTTATTCCCGGATTTTACGAGGAACATGATTTCCTGATTGACACTGCCTTCATATTTGTGATAAGAATAGTCATAGCTGGAAGTACTTTCATCCCGGACACCGTTTTCATCAAATAGATAGAATTCCACGATATCAATCTGGTTTTCCGTGGCTGAACCTGGATCTGTTCCGGTGACTACATAGGTGTCCGGAGAAGAGATTCTGAAGGTTGCCAGTACCGGTTCACCACTGGTAGACGGACCTGAAGTATTTTCATCTTTGTCGTTACAACTCGTCAGCATAATGGCAGCTAACGCGAAAATGGATAAACTTAATTTTTTCATAGTTCTTTTTGATTATAATATCTGTTTATACTCGATTTATTCTTTTTATTTTATTTAAATTGATTGGTGAATTCATCTCCGTGCATGATCACATTCATCATCCATGCAATGAGGTTGTTCAGGAACTTCAGGTTGGCTTCCGAATGCGGACCGTAGCTGTAATTGTTACGTCCTGTATAGG
>JAJQEE010000136.1 GCA_021201865.1 Tannerellaceae bacterium
TGAAGGGGAAAACGGTACCCCTAAATTAAGTACATCTGTCACAGCATATATGTATCTAAAACGACAGCGGCACATGTTTAACAAGTCAGGGAAATTTGGTTAGGAAGGAATGATCAATCCGGTGAATAGTTATGTCGCGATTAAGTAGTCTACTTTTAGCATTCCGCTTTTTACAAATATACTCATTTTATCAGAATAGTTCTATAAAAAAATCAATGAAAAGATAGATTTGGTTTATAATTTACAAATCCCCCTCTTTCCGGTTTCAGCGGGACCGTCCCAGTCCTGTTCGGAAGATTTTTCGAAGGGCGATTAGCGCAGGGCGATTGGCAAAGGATAATTGGCGAAGGTTGCTCTTTATCTCTTAAGTCCCGCAGGGACGGCACATAGTAGCCTGGGATGCAAATCCCAGGTCATATATCAGGAGTCCATGGAGTGCTGTAAGCACGACACTGCATATACAAACCTATGGTTTACAGAAGAGGGGGTGTACCTACAGCACACCCCTGGGTGGGGATTTCTCTACCTGGGACTTGCATCCCAGGCTACTATGTGCCGTCCCTGCGGGACTTAAGAGACAAAGATCACCCTTCGCTGATCGCCCTTCGCCAATTATCCTTTGCCAATCGCCCTACGCAAAAATCTTCCGGACATGACTGGGACCGTCCCGTAGGTTTCCTGGAAAGAAATGGATCAGGATAGGGATTTATCTGTATATTTGCTTTCCTAAAACAGCCTGATTACATGATGACAATAGATGATCACACCGGCTTAGTCCTGGAAGGTGGAGGTATGCGGGGGGGTATTTACCGCCGGAGTATTGGATTATTTTATGGATCATAACATCCGTTTCCCGTATACGATCGGGGTCTCAGCCGGAGCCAGTAACGGGATCTCCTATGCTTCCGGGCAAAGAGGACGTTCCCGTTACAGTAATATAGATTTGTTACAGCATTACAATTATATTGGTCTGAAACATTTCCTCCGGGGAAAAGGCTTCATCGACCTGGACTATCTTTTCTATATCTATCCTGATAAATATTATCCGTTTGATTATGAGCGGTTTTTTCAATCCAAAGAGCGATTTGTCATAGTCACCAGTAATTGCCTGACCGGAAAGGCGGAATATTATGAAGAGAAAAAAGATCCCCTGCGGCTGCTTTCCATCGTACGGGCATCCTGTTCGTTACCGGTTCTCTGTCCGCTTTCCTATGTGGACGGTATCCCCATGGTGGATGGTGGTGTTTGTGATGCGATCCCTGTTCACCGGGCCATAGCAGAAGGGTACCGGAAAAATGTGATTATCCTGACCCGGAACAAAGGCTATCGTAAAAAGGATAAAGATTTCCATTTACCCGGTTTTATTTACAGGAAATATCCGGCTATCCGTGAACAACTCAGGCTGCGTTACCGGAACTACAATAAAGTGCTGGATGAGATAGATCAACTCGAAGCGGAGGGAAAAGCCTTAGTCATCCGTCCGGAAAATCCCATCCGGGTAGGACGTACCGATAAAGACGTCACACGTTTGACGGAATTGTATGAGGAAGGCTACCATTGTGCAGCCAGCATCCGGACTGCTATAAGTGCCTTTTCTATGAAGGGATAAGACTTTTATCGGAAGGTGTTCTGTTATTACTTCCGGATCGCTGTATACTTTTCTAACAGGAGAGCGGGTTGATAAGACTGTTTTGCCTGCCGGAGACCGGGGAGTCCCAGGTCTTCTTCCCGGTTCACATAGAGGAACTGCTCCGGGATATGGGAGGCGAATTCCTGGTTGATCAGGCTATAGGCTCCATCATAATGAATGTCCGCTTTTTCTACATGAATACCAAAGGTGTCGTGGTTGATGGGTGCTCCGAATGAAAAAGCGATGATCTGGCCATCTACACAAATGCCGCCACCTATCAGCCCTAATTCGCTGAAATGTTCCAGTGCATAGGTCATTGAACGGCGTTCATGGCTGAGATCTTCCTCATCTTCTTCCGTACGGTTTGCTTTGTACCATTTCCGCTCTAATTCCAGACAATAAGGAACCAGTTCCGGAGTGATCGGCCGGTATTCATATGAATAGCTCTTCTTGAATTTGTTGATATGGTTCCGTTTAGCCTGATACTTTTTTCCGGTCAGGTTTACCAGATCCTCCCGGAGATAAATGTAATCAAAATAATCCCGGTTCGGCAGATATTTAAACCCATCCGGAATGGCTGCTTCCAGGTCTTTCCGTCCTAAGGGAGTCACTCCTAATAACCAAAGCATATGCCCCTGTTTGGCTGCGTCCTCCTCTAACCGGAGAATCACATCCCGCATATCTCCATTGCCATTGCCAACCGGACACATATAAACCGGTCGTTTCTCGTCTTCTTCAATATGGAAGCGGATCACTAAAAAATCTTCCACAACAGCAAATTCGCTGTGGTAGAGAAAGCGCCAGCTACACATATTGGCAAAAGAAAAATCGCAGTTTTTATATTCACTCTGTAATGTAAAGGATGTAATGATCTCCCGGTCCTGCAGTGTGATAGGCTTAAATGGTATGTCCATTATAACTTTAGTCTGATTTCAATAATACAAAGATAAATGAAACTGCTGAAAGGTATGTTTCAGCCATGATAAAAAAATCTATCAGCTCATCAACCGAACTGTTCTTTATATAAAGAGTAATATTTCCCTTTCCTGTCTAATAGCTCCTGATGGGTGCCTTTTTCAATCACCTGGCCATATTCCAGCACCACGATCTGGTCTGCATTCTTAATGGTGGAAAGCCGGTGTGCAATTACAAAGCTCGTACGTCCTTCCATGAGACGGTCCAACCCTTTTTGGATACGGATCTCACTCCGGGTATCAATATTACTGGTTGCTTCATCTAATAGCAGGATCGTTGGGTTTGCAATCGCGGCCCGGGCAATGTTCAATAGCTGGCGTTGCCCCTGGCTCAGGTTTTCCCCGTCGTTGTAGAGCATCGTATCATACCCATGCTGTAAACGTTTAATAAAGGAATGGGTAGAAGTCAGCCTGGCCGCTTCGATCACTTCTTCATCCGTAGCGTCCAGCCGGCCGAAGCGAATATTCTCCCGGACCGTTCCTGTGAAGAGATGGGTATCCTGCAAAACGATTGCCATCATTTTCCTCAGGCTTTCCCGTTTGATTTTGTACAGGGAGATATCGTCGATTGTAATATCACCAGATTCAATGTCGTAAAAACGGGGTAGCATATTCAGTATCGTCGTCTTACCTGCTCCGGTTGTACCCACTAATGCTATTTTCTTTCCGGCTGGAATACACAGGTTGATATCTTTCAGGATGGTCTTTCCCGGATCGTAACTGAAATAGACCTGATCTAATGCCACTTCCCCTTTCATCTGATCGATGGTAACGGCATCCGGCGCATCCGCAGGTTCCGGTTCTTCATCCATCACTTGGAAGATCCGTTCCGCACCGGCCAGGGCTGCCTGGATGGTGGTGTATAGGCTGGCCAGTTCGTTGATTGGCCTTCCGAACTGGCGGGAATACTGTAAGAACGTAGCCAGCCCGCCAATATCAAATCCCCGGTAGATCGCAAGAATACCCCCTACGATCGTAATAAATACATAAGTAAGTGTATTCAGGTTCTGCATCACCGGCATCATCATACCGGAATAGAACTGGGCTTTCAGGGACTTATCCTGTAAATCCTGATTTTTCACACGGAAACCTTCCTCTACCTGTGGCTCATGCCCAAATACTTTGACCACTTTCTGTCCGCTGATCATCTCTTCAATATAACCATTCATATCACCTAAAGATGCCTGTTGTGCTTTGAAGTAGCGGCTGCTTTTTTTTACGATCCGCCGGGCACTCAGCATCATCAATGGAACGGTGATCAGGGCAACTAATGTCAGGACCGGACTGATATAGAGCATCAGCACAAAGATCCCGGTCAGTGTCAAGACACTACTGAACATATCGGATAGGGAGTCTGTCAATGCGTCACTGATCCGGTCGATATCGTTGGTATAACGGCTCATCAGATCCCCATGCTGGTTCTCGTCAAAATATTTGATCGGCAGATGTTCCATTTTCTCAAACAGATCCCGGCGCATCCGGTGTACGGTCCGTTGGGCCACCCGGTTGAGTAAATAAGACCGGATCCAGACTGCGGCGATCCCGGCAAGATATACACCTGCCAGAATAGTGAGCATTCGTACCAGGCCGGACAGGTCACCCGGCAGAATATAATCATTGATGATCGGCCGGAGCAGATAAGATCCGGTCAGGTCTGCTGATATACCAATCATGATCAGACAGAAGATCCCAACCAGGATAGGCCGGTCACAAGCCAGATAAGAGACTAATCTTCTAAGTGTTCTGACTGCTGCCTTCGGCATATTTTTGCCAGTGGTCATTTCTTCCTGTTCCATATGCTTACAGTGTCAATTGTTGTGAGTTATAGATTTCACGGTATACTTCAGACGTTTCCATTAATTCATCCGGACTACCCATCGCTATGATCTGTCCGTCATCCAGGATCATGACCCGGTCTGCCGATTGCATCGTATTCAACCGCTGGGTAATAATGAACACGGTCGTATCTTCCAGCATCCGGTTCAGATTGGTACGGATCTTTAGTTCCGTTTCCGTATCTACAGCACTGGTATTATCATCCAGGATCAAGACTTTCGGTTTCCTCAATAAAGCCCGGGCAATGCAGATCCGTTGTTTCTGGCCGCCGGATAAATTGGAACCACCCCGTTCCAGCAGGGTATCATATCCATCCGAAAGAGAGATAATGAAATCATGTGCTTCTGCCGCCCGTGCTGCCTCCTCCATCTCTTCCGGAGTGGCATCCTCTTTTCCCCAACGTAGGTTTTCCGCAATCGTACCGGAGAAAAGCACATTCTTTTGTAGAACGACTCCGACTCCCTCATGTAGCTCCTCGAGATTGTAATCCCGGACATCAATCCCGTCAATCAGGATCTGTCCTCCGGTCACATCATACAGACGTGGTATTAACTGGACCAGGGAAGTCTTGGCAGATCCGGTAGCTCCTACCACTGCGATGGTCTCTCCCGGATAAGCGGAAAAATTGATCTCATGCAGTACATCTGTTTCCCCATCTTGGTAACGGAAGTCTACCTGTTGAAAAATCACTTCTCCTTTATGAACCCTGTATTTATTGAGTACACCTTCCGGAGTATTGGTAAGAGAAGGCTCTTTGTTGAGTACTTCCAGTACCCGTTCCGAAGAGGCAGATGCCCGGGCGGCTGTCATAATGATCATGGAAAGCATCATCAGTGAAAAAAGGATCTGTGCCAGATAATTCACAACCGAGATCAGTTCTCCTACCTGTAACTGGCTATTGATGACCTTCCGTCCTCCGAACCACAATACGGCTAAGATTGAGAAGTTCATCACTAATTGTAAGATCGGAAAGGCTGTGATCACAATGTTGGAAGCCCGGATCACTATATCTCTTAGTTCTCCACTGCTTCGCTCAAACTTATCCACTTCAAAATCTTCCCGTACAAATGATTTGACCAAACGGATATTCGTCAGGTTTTCCCGCACCACTTCATTGAGTTGATCTAATTTCTGTTGCACGATCACAAAATAGGGAAAAGCGGATCGCAAAATAATATACAGGCTGATGGATAGTACCGGAATAGATACTGCCAGGATCCAACCCAGATCCCTATTGATCCGTAAGACAAAAAACAGGGCCATGATCAACATGAGGGGAGAACGTAATAGCATTCGTAACGACATGAGGATCACCATCTGGATCTTGGTAATGTCATTCGTCAGCCGGGTGATCAGTGAAGCCGGACTAAAGAGGTCAATATCGGAAAACGAAAACTGCTGGATGCGATTAAATAAAGCCGTTCGCAGATCCGTCCCAAATCCCACAGAAGTATAAGACGAAACATAAATATTCCCGATACTCACCACTAAGCTCAGCAACGAGATCAACACCATATAAATCCCGATCCGGATGATGTAGGACAGATCCCCCAACATCACCCCATTATCCACAATCTTAGCCATAAACATCGGCTGTGCCGTTTCACAAAGCACCATGATCAAAACAAGTAGTGGGCTGAGTAGTAAACTCGTTTTATAGCCTTTAATAATTTGCCAGTATTTTTTCATTTGTGATGGTGATTTTCTACTAATAAGGAACAATCAGACAAGAGATATAGTTCCATATAACTTATGAAAGAATTTCTTTTTCTGTTTTATAAGGGATGGCTATTTATTTATAGATGTTTTTATTCCAATAGAATTTATAGGCAGGTTAAAATAAAGATTTTATCGTATTAAGTTGTAAGTTTATTACATCTTGAACATTCCTTTTTTTATGGTAACTATAAGCTTCTTTTCCTTTACAGACATATACACTGTTTAGAATTATAAAGCATATGATGAGAATGAAATAAACTACTATTTTTTGATTAAAAATAACCGTTTCATCAATTGATAAATTTAATTTTACTTCACAATACCGGTTTTGGGAATTATATGAATAAGAAAACGTTGATTTTCAGCAGAAGTATCAGGTTTAACTCTGGGTACTCCACCTGTTCCGCTTCCTGAGATAATCACTTCACATGAATTGGGATCAAAATTAATTTGTGCTTCTTCCCAAAAACGATATAAAGATAGAGCACGGGAATAACTTAATTCATAATTAAGGGGATAATCATCCAGTGAAGCCTGTCCTTCGATAATAAGCATATATTTTATCTTATTTTTTTTCGTGAGCATCTTTGACGAAATTAGAAATAATTCTCCCTACTTCTCTTAATTTCGACTGAGTGGCGTATGGAACATCACTCATAGAGTAGCTTTCACTGGCAAAGCGAATCTGTAAATTCAAAATATGCTTTTTGTTTTCGGGATCATAACTGAAAAAAGTTTTATCAATTTGATTGATTGACTCTTCGATTTCAGTGATTTTATCAAACTGTTCTGCTTTGATTTGAAATGAACCTCGCTCAGCCTCCAATTTTTTTTGTTCTCTCTTAAGAAATACAACTGTCAAAATAAACAAGACTAACATAATAAAGAACAAACTGGTCATTAGATCAGCATAGCTCGCCCAAAAAAAATCAATCTTTTTTTTCTTCATTTGTTATTTGTGCTTTTCTCTACGTTTTTCTTCACATTTTCTTACTTTACATTTATTTTCTTCCCATTCATTGACCCGTTGGATTTTATGTTTAATAATACGTCCTAAGAATAATCCTAAACATAAAGTATAAGTTATCCATACATAAATAAACAAATGAGTGGGATAAAAATTCAGATAACTCCCTGTTATTTTCATCCACAATAAAGAATAAAAAAACGATACTACAAA
>JAJQEE010000129.1 GCA_021201865.1 Tannerellaceae bacterium
ATCGAAGATTCAAAAATAAAAAAATATATAGAACAGATCCGGTTCCGGAATGTGGAGTCGGATGCAGATAAAGTATATGAAAGCATCCGGAACCGGATTTCGGGAGAGACGGTTTCACGGGTAGACAGGTCTCCGTTGTGGAGATATGTGGCTATTGCGGCTTCTGTCCTTTTATTGGTAACGAACTCCTTTTTTATTTTTAATGGAAGTAAAGAAGAGAAAAAAACCGGATTTCCTATTTGGAGGTAGTAGCTGTGCCTGGTACAAAGACCCGGCTGGTCTTACCGGATAGTAGTATTGTCTGGTTAAATGGTTCGGCCACGATCCGCTATCCTCAGGTCTTTACAGGAAATGAGCGTGCGGTAGAGTTTATGGGAGAAGGACTTTTTGAAGTTACAGAAAACAGGGAGCAACCTTTTGTGGTCAATGTGGAAGGGATGCGTATCCAGGTCTTGGGTACTCTTTTTAATGTATGGGCGGATGCAGATTCGGATTATGTGGAAACTACTTTACTGGATGGTTCTGTTGCTTTGTTTTTAGGAAAGAACCATACCTCTGTGGCTGACCATATTTTAGGGATTAACCAACAGGCGGTTTTTAACCGGAAAAGCCAGTTACTGGAAGTGAAGGATGTGAGTGCGCAAACCTATTCTTCCTGGGTGACCCACCAGTTCCATTTTGAGGACCAGACGATGGAAGAGATTGCCCATCTGTTGGAACGGGCGTTTGGGGTGAAGATTTACATTCAATCCGACACAATCAGGAATATGCGGTTGAATGCCCGTTTCACTCAGCAGGAAAGTGTGGAAGAGATCCTTTCCATTCTACAGATTCCGGCTCACTATACGTATCAAAAAAAGCAGGGCGCTTTTTATATCAGGTAAAGTTTATTCAGATTATTCACCTTAAAATCTAATGACCCATGAACACATCCTGACCTACTATCGCAAAAAAGGATTGAGAATGCTACCAACATCCTCAATCCTGTTCAAATCTAATACTGAGATCATTTAAATTACCGGTAGCTACCAACTACCGGAGCATTAATTCATTAGACACTACAAATGTATGAAGAAATTATGTATTGATTGCTTTTGTATAATAAAAAAGCAACGAGAGAGAGAATTACTCTTTCCGGTTAATTGGGAAAGGACCCTAAGAATTATGAAAACCACCTTATTATTCCTTTGTATAAGTCTCTGGGGAGTAGCAGCTACTTCCTATTCACAAACCCATAGTGTAACATTAAAGATAGAGAATGGCACGATCCGGGAAGTCCTGGATGCTATCGAGGAGCAATCCGATTTTACCTTTGTCTATAATATCAGGGAAGTAAATCTGGAGAAAAAAGTCTCCGTCTCTGCCAAAGAGGAATCCGTCACGGATCTGCTGGATACTTTTCTGAAGTCGAATGAACTGGATTATAAAGTGATAGATCACCATATCGCCTTATACCGTAAACCGGAAGTTAAACAACAGGCCGGAAGAAATATCCGGGGAATAGTGACCGATGATAAAGGGGAGCCGGTGATTGGTGCCAATATTGTAGTCGCGGGTACGACCATCGGTACGATCAGTGATTTCGATGGAAATTTTGAACTGTCCGTTCCGGAAGATGCCGTATTGAAAATTACCTATATCGGCTATCTGGCGCAGGATGTTAGGGTCACTCCCGGTAAAAATCAATATACCATCGTTTTACGGGAAGATTCGGAGACCCTGGATGAAGTAGTTGTAGTAGGTTATGGAACGGTAAAGAAAAGTGATGTCACCGGTTCGGTGGTTTCCGTAAGTGCCGAAGACCTGATGAAAAGGAATCCGGTTACTTTTGAGGAAGGGCTGCAGGGAATGGCTCCCGGGGTACAGGTAATCCGTTCATCCGGAGATCCGGAAGGAGGGGTTTCTATTCGTATTCGTGGAACAGCAACCGTTAATAATGATGCAGATCCGCTATATGTAGTAGATGGGATTATGGTCGGAACGAGTGCCAGTTTCCTGAACCCCAATGATATCGAATCCATAGAAATCCTGAAAGATGCTTCCGCGACTGCTATTTATGGTTCCCGGGGTGCGAATGGGGTGATTATGATCACGACCAAGCAGGGAGCTAAAGGCCGGGTGAACCTGACCTTTAATGCCAACTATGGAGTACAGATGATCAGTAAGAAAATCGATGTAACTAATGCAGAACAATTTGCGATCGCTGCCAATCAGACAGCCCGGAATGATAACTCTGCTCCCAACCCGGTCTGGGCAGATCCGGCTGCACTCCATAACATAGACTGGCAGGATGAGATGACCCGTACCAGTCTGCGGCAGAATTATAATGTTTCTATTTCCGGAGGTTCTGAAAACACACAATCCATGATGTCTGTCAGTTATATGAATAATGACGGGATCGTGATAGAATCTTTTTACAGACGGTTAACCGCCCGGGCCAATATTAATCACAATATTAAGGATTTTATCAAAACCGGTGTGAACATTACCTATAACCATTCCGAACGGGAAGGAGGCGGAAACATTATGGATTATGCTTCTGCTATTCAAACCATGGATACGTTGGCCGTAGATGGCAGTGGAAAATTGGTTCATGTACCTATCCAGTATCCGGACGGAACATGGGGCCATTTTCCCCGGGAAGGAAACGGCTATAATAATAAAGGTGCAGACAATCCGGTCGCTGTAGCCAAAACAAGAGATGAGAGAAATTATTATAACCGGGTGGTGTTAAGTGCCTATGTGGAATTGGCTCTGATGAAAGGATTAACGTTTAAAACCGTAGGAGGACTTAATTTTGATGCAGGTTCCTATCATGGATATAGTATGAAACATGACCGGACAGCGTTAGGAAATAGTTCTACGGACAGTTTTACTGCCAACCAGTGGCAAAATATGGAACTCCTGCTGGAAAATTATTTCACCTATGCCCGGACATTTGATGAAAAACATTCCCTGACTTTACTGGCCGGACATTCGGCTTCCCGGTATAAACCCCAGGATCTGTGGGGCACCGCTTCTATCTTTCCGGCTGAAACGATCCGCCGCCTGGAACTTACTTCGGATCCGGCAACGATGCGGGTATCCGGCGGATTGGGTAGGGAAAACCGTCAGCAATCCTATTTCGGACGTGTGATGTATGGTTTTAATGAACGGTATCTGTTGACGGCCACAATCCGGCGGGATGGTTCCTCCAATTTTGGAGCTGGTAACCGGTATGGAAATTTCCCTTCTGCTTCCCTGGCATGGAGGATCAGTGAAGAAGAATTTATCAGTAACCTGGATATCTTCAGTAACCTGAAGTTACGGATCGGCTGGGGACAAACCGGAAATGCCGGACGTTCGACCAACTTATCGGTAAACCAGTTGGATTCCTATAAAATTGCTTATTATACTTATAATCCGAATGCCAATGATTTTACCATTGCACCCGGATTGGCACAAACAAGAGAAATTGATACCAACCTGAAGTGGGAAACCAATGAACAGACAAATATCGGATTGGATGTAGGCGTATTGGGAAATTCACTGACTCTTACGATGGATTATTTCCGGAGAGATGCCAAAGACCTGTTACTCTACCGTTCTATCCGGCCTTCCACAGGATACGGCAGTGTGTATACCAACGCAGGCCATATCCGTAACACCGGATTTGAATTTGCCGTAGGTTACCAGAAAACATGGAAGGACTGGTATATGTCTGTGAATGCCAACGGGACTGCTATCCGGAATAAAGCTATTGAAGTAGGGGACGATATCTATTTCAGTGGGGATGTGGCAGATGGAGCTAACTGGGGACAGTACTCCGTGACCCGGAATGGATATCCGGTCGGCTCTTTTTACGGATGGCGTGTAGATGGCATTTTCCAGACGCAGGCGGAAATTGATGCACTCAACCGGATGGCCGTTGAAAAAGGAATAGAAAGCGGCCTGTATCAGGATGCCGTTCCCGGAGATTTCAGATATAAAGATCTGAATGGTGACGGTACGATCGATGACCTGGACCGTGAAATTATCGGTAACGGATATCCCAAATTAACGTATGGACTGAACTTCACGTTAGGATATAAAAACTGGGATCTGAACCTGAATATGTATGGGGTGTGCGGACAGGATATTTTATCTTATTCCTACCGTAACCTGACCAATATAGGGGGTGCGGATAGCGGCTATTTCAGTATTTTACGTGACTATGCACAGAATGCATGGAACGGGTCCGGTAATAAATATCCCCGGTTAACCCGGGAAGACCCGAACCATAATTCACGGGTTTCCGATGCATATATTCTGAATGGGGATTATTTCAAACTTCAGAATATCCAGATAGGTTACACGTTCCCTTCGGAATGGGTAAAACCTTTGAATATGGAAGGATTACGTGTCTTTGCCAGTGTGGAAAATGTATTTACGATCTCCAATTATCCGGCAGGAGATCCGGAAATCGGGGAATCCAATGTACTGCAAACCGGATTTGACCGGGGACGTTATCCATTTCCGCGTACCTATACTATGGGATTACGGATCGGTTTTTAATTGTTAACATTCATTATGAATAAATATTGAGAAGTATGAAAAAATATATATTAATTTAATCGCGCTATTAAGCGTTGCCGGATGTTTCTCCTGTGCAGACAGTTTTTTGCAGATTGATCACTATGATATACTGGAACCGGATGTTCTGTTTTCAAATGAAGAAGCCATCATTCAGGGACGCAACGGAATTTATGATCTTTTCTATCCGGAATGGAGTGCAGGTACGGATGTTCAGAAAAGCTGGAATATCAAACCCCAGTTAGCTTTTTCCAATCATCCGACCTTAGATACCCAGGCCAGTGGATGGGATGCGGAATTTACGCGGCATGCCTGGCGGCCGGATAAGGATATGTTTGAAGATAGCTGGAAACAGTGTTATAAAGTGATAGACCGGACCAACCGGTTCCTGGTTAATCTTTCGAATGTAGAAGATGACATCTTTGAAGACGCAGGTACACGGGACATGATTATTGCCCAGACACGCGCCATCCGTGGTTTTTTCTATAGCTATCTGGCGCAGAATTACGGCCGTTTACCGATGCTTCTGGAAGGGGATACCTATATGGATTCTCCTTATAAGCCACGGGCAGAATCTGTGCAGGAAACCTGGGACCTGATTATCGAAGATTTTACCTATGCAGAAAGAATTCTGGACTGGAAACCCTGGAAAGGAGAGTATGGAAGAATTACGAAAGGGATGGTGAAAAATTATCTGGCACAGGCGTATATGTACAATCGACAGTTTGCAGATGCAGCCAGGGAATTAAAAAGTATCATTGATAGCGGCGTGTATGATTTGGAAGAATGTTATGCACTCATCCACCGGGAAGGCTATTACTGGGGAAAAGAAAGTGTGTGGGAGATTGGTTATCCCCGCTTCTCTAATCTGAACTGGGGAGCTGACGGTGTGCATGATGCTTTGTGGTGGCCTGCATATCTGACAGCCAGTCCGGACCTGGATGGGTGGGGTTCACTTTTCATTTCGTATGAATTTTGTGATTCTTTTGAACCAGGGGACAGGAGATTAGAATATTCTGTGGTACAGCGGGGACAGCAACATCCGTATACCGGAGAGATGGTGACAGATGACCAGTTCAGAACTGCGGATAATATGCCGAATAATTATTCTTTGAAACTCTGGAAACGTCGCCCCGGATCAGAAGAGGTGGTATTTAATCCGCAGTCTGCTATTTGGGTACGGTATGCAGCCGTTCTGTTGAATTACGCAGAATGCCTGTTTGAAACCGGCGGAGACGGCTGGCCTTATATCCAGCAGATTCGCAACCGGGCGTGGGGAGGATTGGAACATACCATTTCCCAACCGGCAGATTTCCCGTTTGACCTGAAAGTGGAACCGGTTCAGGCTCCGGATGCCCGGGAATTTTATACCCGGTACAGGTCTGAAAAAGGATATACCTCCGATGCCTGGAAAGTGGCACTGACCATTGAACGCCGGCATGAATTTATGGCGGAATATTCTTTCTGGTATGATTTGACCCGTACCGGAATGGCTAAAGAGTTTCTGGATTGCGAGTATCCGATCGGAAAAGGAATTACTAACCGGCAGTTTGAATATCAGTCGTATCGTGAGATCTATCCGATCCCTTATCTGGAAATTATTACCAACAGGGAGATCGGACCTGAAAATCAGAATCCGGGATATTAAAAAGGGACTTAATTAATACTATATATTATATGAATAAGAAAACATTGTTGACACTTTTTGGTCTGCTACTGGCTATCCTTCCGGGGATAGCCCAACAATTTAAGTTGAATTTGGTCGGTTATTTCCAGAATCAGGGAATTGATGTCATGGCATTTGATGATATCTATCCCGAAGGCCACCAGGGAGGAGTCTCCATCATTATGCATGGAAAGCGCCTGGGTACGAACGGAGATATCCGGCTGGAACCTACCCCCGGGCAATGGCAGCCCGTACCCGTTCAGCGTGACCGGGAAGTGAATGCAGCAAACAACTCCATTACCGCCTTTATGAGTTATCCGGATTCTTCCCGCCATCTGACAGGCTTTAATCCGATGATCTATCCGGATCTGCAATTCAACTATACCGTTACTGTAAAAGGTGAAGGAGGATCCGTAGTGGTAACCGTAGACCTGGACCGGCCTATTCCGCAGGAATTTGTCGGCAAGGTAGGGTTTAACTTCGAGTTATTCCCCGGGGAAATGTTTAACCAGCCCTGGATCATGGACGGAAAAAGCGGTATTTTCCCGGAGCAACCCAACGGACCTACCCTGTGCCAGCATCCTAACCATAACCATATCGGGAATTTTAACCCGGATGGACAGGCTTCTGTTGCCCAACTGGCAGGAAAAGGATATAGCCCTATCATTGCAGATGATATAGTGGCCGAACCCTATGCAACAGGTCAACGGTTTACTGTATTACCTAACGATCCTTACCGTAAATTTACCATTGAATCGAAAGGAACAGCCCTGAAGTTGTATGACGGACGGATGAACCACAACAATGGCTGGTTTGTCGTACGCAGTGAAATACCGGCAGGTGCCACCACCGGAGCCGTGAAATGGGTCCTTACTCCGAACGTGGTTCCGGATTGGGTCTATACACCGGTTGTTCAGACTTCACAGGTAGGTTATCATCCGGCCCAGACCAAGACAGCTATTATCGAATTAGATAAAAGAGACAGTAAAAGAGAAACGGTTTCTTTATATAAGATCACAGAAAACGGTGAAGAGGTGAAATTGACTGCTTCCGGAGAAGAATGGGGACAATTCCTGCGTTATAATTATATCAAATTTGATTTTACCAATATAAAGGACGAAGGACTTTACCAGGTACGGTATGGAAATTCTACCTCTTCTATTTTCCGTATAGCAAAAGATATCTATGACCGGGGTGTCTGGCAACCTGTGCTGGAATACTTCCTGCCTGTACAGATGTGCCACATGCGTGTCAACGAGAAATACCGGGTCTGGCATGACCTTTGCCACCAGGATGACGCCCGCATGGCTCCGGTTAGTTTCAATCACATAGACGGATATGTACAGGGACCATCCACACTGACCAAATATAATCCGGGTGATATAGTGCCGGGTCTGAATATCGGAGGCTGGCATGATGCAGGCGACTTTGACCTGCGGGTAGAATCCCAAAGTGGTGAAACCTATATTCTGGCTTTGGCTTATGAATCGTTCAACGTAGATTATGACGTTACCTCTATTGACCAGCATACACGGATCACAGAGATCCATCAGCCGGACGGAAAAGCGGACCTGTTGCAACAGATCGAGAACGGTGCATTGACCGTAGTGGGTGGTTATCGTGCACTGGGACGTCTGTACCGGGGGATTATCACCAACAACCTGCGTGATTATGTGTTGCTCGGTGATGCGTCTGCTATGACAGATGGTATAATCGGCAATGAAGATGACCGTTGGGTGTTTACCGAAGACAATCCTCCGCGTGAGTTAACTACGGCAGCACAGTTGGCAGCGACTTCCCGCGTGTTGAAAGGATTTAATGATACTTTAAGCGTACAGGCATTAGATGCAGCCCGGGAATTGTATGAAGTGACTAAAGTCACAGACCGGGCCCGGTCTGCCAAGATCCATGCAGCCGTAGAGCTGTTCCTGACCACAGGAGAGAAAAGTATAAAGACCATCTGCTGGCGGAAACAGACTATATTGTAAAAAATATCTCACAGGTAGGTTGGTATCTGGGACGTGCTGAGAAAGCGATGAATGATGCGAAATTCTCCAAAGCGGTACGGGAAGCACTGGCCGGATTTAAAGATCAGTTGGCAAAAGAGGGAGCAGAAACCCCTTACGGTATTCCTTACCGCCCGCACATCTGGGGAGCCGGATGGGATATCCAGGCGTTTGGATACAGACATTACTTCCTGCATACAGCTTATCCGGATATTTTCGGGGATGAGTTTATCTATAATGCCCTGAACTTCGTATTGGGTTGCCATCCGGGATCGAACACCTCTTCGTTTGCATCGGGAGTAGGAGCAGTCTCTGCTACCGTAGGCTATGGCCTGAACCGGGCAGACTGGTCGTATATTCCGGGAGGAGTCGTTTCGGGAACCGCACTGATCCGTCCGGATTTCCCTGAACTATTGGTGTTCCCTTACCTGTGGCAACAGGTGGAATATGTAATGGGAGGAGGATCTTCACATTATATGTTCTTAGTGCTGGCAGCGCAGCAACTATTATCCGGTAAATAAGATTTGATTAAAAACCACTTAAATGAAATTACATATAATCCCTCTATTAGCCGGGCTATGGGTGTTTTTTCCTCTTTCGACCTATCGAAAGAGGTCCCACCCGGCCTGGTAGAAATGAAAAAAGAGATCGTGGCAGATCTCACAGAGAATATTCTTCCTTTCTGGATGGCGCATGCCCCTGATCCAGCCGGAGGGTTTTACGGAGGAATTGCTTTTGACGGATCCCCACAGGTGGATGAAGAAAAGGGAGGAGTCCTGAATGCGCGTATCCTTTGGACTTTCTCTACGGCCTACCGCTTATTTCAGAAGGTGGAATATAAGCATATCAGTGACAGGGCACAGGACTATTTCCTGAAACATTTTATAGATGAAGAATATGGAGGATCCTACTGGAGTGTCGGTGCGAATGGCAAACCGGCAAATGTAGACAAACAGACGTACGGGATTGCTTATGCGATCTATGGTCTGGCTGAACATTACCGGGCAATGGGTGAGCAGCACAGCCTGAACCAGGCTATTTTTCTCTACCGGACCTTAGAGGAATATGCTTATGATCCGGTCAACGGAGGATATATTGAATCTTTTACCCGGAACTGGAAAAAACCGGAAACCTATGGGTATGACGGAAAAGGGATTGCTGCCAAGACAATGAATACGCATCTGCATGTACTGGAAGCTTATTCCACGTTGTACCGGGTCTGGCCGGACCAAGGACTCTACAACCAGTTGAAAGATCTGATCTATGTCTTTAACACCTATATCATCGACCAGACCACCTGGCACGAAAAATTATTCCTGACCGAAGAGTGGCAAAATCTGGAAAATATTGACTCCTATGGGCATGACATGGAACTTTCGTGGCTACTGGTGGAGGCCGCAGAAGTGTTAGGAGAGGAAGAACTTTTAAAAGAGGTGCAACAGATCGCGATTCATTTGGTAGATACCCAGATGAAGGAGGGTTGGAATGAAGATGGTTCTATGTTGTACGAGAAAGAGGGAGATCATGTCCAGCGGGATCTGGAATGGTGGCCGCAGGCTGAGTCAGTTGTCGGATTTGTCAATGCCTGGGAAATCACCGGTGAACAGAAATATGCGGATGCAGCCATTAAAACCTGGAACTGGATCAAAGACCATTTGATTGACCGGGAATATGGAGAGTGGTACAAGACTGTCCTGGAAGATGGTACACCCGTACGGCAGGGACAGAAAGCGAGTATGTGGAAATGCCCCTATCACAACAGCCGGATGGGCTTTGAAATATATACCCGTATCAAATAAAAAACAGACAAACCTAAAATAAATAGCTGTGATGAGAAAACTATCTTTTATACTGATCTTATGCATGGTGGCAGGTGGAACCCTAATCCTGCACGCCGGCAATTATAAAAGTTTTAAAGTATCCGTATATACACGTGCCTATGAAGTGGAGAAAATGAAAGACCTTCACTGGTTAGACTCTACCTGGCAGGTGATCTCCTCCCAGGTAAAGGTGGATAAGATCTATCTGGAAACCCACCGGGATTTGTTGATCGTGCCGGGTGAAACCCTGGAGCAGGCCAAAAAATATTTTCAGGAGAAAGGAGTGGAAGTAGGCGGAGGGATTACCTATACCATCGATGAATCCAACGATTTTGAAACGTTCTGCTATTCCGATCCGGAACACCGCAAACTGATACAGGAGATCGCGGAACATACCGCCCGCTATTTTGATGACTTTATTCTGGATGATTTCTTTTTCACCAGTTGTAAATCCGATATAGAGATTCAGGCAAAAGGAAATAAAAGCTGGACAGCATATCGTACGGAGCTGATGACGAAAGCCGGAATGGATCTGGTTATCAAACCTTCCAAAAAGATTAACCCGGATGTAAAGATCATTATCAAATATCCGAACTGGTACGATCATTTCCAGGGATTGGGATTTGACCTGAGCAGCGGGCCCCGGATCTTTGACGGGATATGGAGCGGCACAGAAACCCGTGATCCCTCTTCCGACCAGCATTTACAGAATTATCTCAGTTATAATATTGTACGTTATTTTGAGAATCTCCGTCCCGGACATAATTACGGGGGCTGGGTCGATGCCGGAGGTTCCCACATGGGTATGGACCGGTATGCTGAACAACTCTGGCTGACGATGTTTGCCAAAGCACCCGAGATCGCCCTGTTTGCTTACCACCAGTTGTTAGATGTGACGCTGCAACCGGAGATCCATCGTACCCCCTGGCAGGGACAAAACACCAGCTTCGATTATGATCAGATGATGCAACCGGTCCGGGGAGCTAACGGAAATATGGTTACCCCTACCACCATGGCACGGGTAGCAGGCGTTACCTTTGAAAAGATTGATGCATTTGTTCACCTGCTAGGAAATCCGGTTGGGATCAAATCCTATAAACCTTTCCATTCCCTGGGAGATGATTTCCTGCAGAATTACCTGGGGATGATCGGGCTACCCATGGATATGCATCCGGAGTTTCCGGAAGATCAACAGGTGGTCCTGTTAACGGAACAGGCGAAATATGACCCGGATATTATCAGCAAAATAAAGAAACAACTTCAGAAAGGGGGGGATGTGATCATCACCAGTAGCCTGCTGAAAGCGATTCCGGAGAAGATCGCCGACATTGCAGAGTTGCGGGCTTCCGATTTGAAAGCGCTGGTGAATGATTTTGGTGCGTTCGGCCAGATCGAAAAAGACATCCTGATCCCACAGATCAGATACCAGACAAACGATTCCTGGGAGATCATAGGAGCAGGGCGTCCTCTGAAAAACGGAGTCAGTGGATATCCTATATTGTTGAAATCCCAGTATTCCAACGGATATATGTATGTACTTACCATTCCGGATGATTTTGGAAATCTGTATGATTTGCCGGCAGATGTATTGAATATGATCCGTAGAGTAGCCAGTAGAGATCTGGACCTGCGTCTGGATGCTCCGGCGAAAGTGAGCCTGTTTTTGTATGATAATGATACATTTATTGTAGAATCATTTCTCGATCAACCGGTTACCATACAACTCTATGCCAATGAAAACATAGATCAGATCACAGATATACTGACAGATGCAAAAATAGAAAAACGGACGGATGTTCAGCTACAACGGATATGGCATCTGAAGCCGGAAGATAAAACGAATGTATTCCGCATCACGTTGCCCCCACATTCGTATCGTGTATTTAAAAAGAATTGAACAACTAATAAAAAATAATATGTATAGAGTAAGATCAACATCCGCCTTTTTATTGCTTATGATAGTGAGTCTGCTTCTGGTCGGACAGACCCGTGTTTCCGCAGAAACCGTAGTGGAAAAATATGGAAAGTTATCAGTGAAAGGAACACACCTGGTAGGAGAGAACGGGGAGGTGGCCGTCCTGCGTGGGGTCAGCTTCGGGTGGCACAACTGGTGGTCTGACTATTACAACCGGAATGCGATTGATATCTTAGTAGATGACTGGCATGCCACGTTGCTTCGTGCTGCCATTGGAGTAGGACCGGAAGGCAGCTATCTGGATAATCGTGAATTAGCTATGCGTTGCGTCTCTACTGTCGTAGATGCAGCCATAGAGAAAGGTGTGTACGTGATCATCGACTGGCATAGCCATGATATCTATACAGAAGAGGCCAAAGCCTTCTTTGCGGAAATGGCTACCCGCTATAAAGACTATCCGAATGTGATTTATGAGATCTACAATGAACCGGATCATGAAACCTGGCAAGAGGTAAAAGCCTATTCCACAGAGGTGATTCAAACGATCCGTGCGATTGATCCGGATAACATTATTATTGTCGGTTCTCCTCACTGGGACCAGGATGTACATATCGTGGCAGATGATCCGATCACCGGATTTAATAATTTAGTCTATTCCCTGCATTTTTATGCTGCTACACATAAAAAGGAATTGCGGGACCGGGCAGACTATGCCCTGTCTAAAGGACTTCCGTTGTTTGTCTCTGAATGTGCCGGTATGGAAGCCTCGGGAGATGGACCTATCAATACGGATTCCTGGAATACGTGGGTACAATGGATGAATGCGAACCAGATTAGCTGGGCCGCCTGGTCTGTATCCGGTAAAGATGAATCCTGCTCCATGCTCACCACGATTACTAATCCGTATGGGAAGTGGACAGATAAGGATTTGAAAGAGTGGGCGCATATCGTAAAGAACCGCCTGACGATAGATAATAAAATCAGATTCTGACTTCTTAGCTGAAAGGAAGGTGCAATTCCTGCCTGTTTATTGTCTGGCTCTTTGTTCGTTACAGTTGGAAGATGAGGTAAGAAGTATAAACGTTTATAAAAGAAAAACGAACCTGTTGCCTGCGTAAGAGGCTGTGAAAAATTCTTATCGTTCATTGATAAAGTTACAACTTGTAAGCCCAGAGGGCTTGAATGTGAATAACCGCGGGTGAAACCCGTGGTAACAGCTACCCACTCTTTTCTGCACCCCGGATGGGGTGCAACCCTTTCTGGGTTGATGTAGAGAGTGATTCTTCCTACCACGGGTGTTACCCGCGGTTATTCACATGGGACCCCTTCCGGGGTCATTGACTAAGGATAACCTCTGATGACTTACAAATCGTATGTCAGTTGGATTTATAAATGAGTTTTTGCACAGTCTTGTAAGCGGGGATCGCAAAGGAACTGCCGGTTCTCGTTCGATCCCCGCCTGCGCGGGAAACAACGGCTTTGAGTGGTCGAAGGGGATTTCCGGAGATCCCCTTCCACTAAAATTCTCCATCAGGCAGAGAATATATGATTAAATTTCTCCTGTTCTTCCGTGAAATACTGCTTTATCTTTTTATATTTGCCGGGAAGTATGACTGACTCAAAATAACCCGGAGAGATGAAAGCAGTGGAGAACAAAAAAGAGGAATATTCGGAGATCTATAGGATTTACTTTCCCCGGTTAGTCCGTTTTTCCCAAACTTATCTTTCCTCTCCGGAAGAGGCGGAGAACATTGTGCAGGATATCTTTTTGTACCTCTGGGAACATCCCGCCTTACTGGCTTCTCTGAAAAACCGGAATGCTTTTCTCTTTACCATGGTGAAAAATCGCTGTATAGATCATCTGCGTAACCGCATGCTTTTACAGAACCTATCGGAAGTGGACGAGAAAGAATTAAAATTCAAACTTTATTCTTTACAATCCTTTGAAGAAAATAACCTGTCAGAAACAGAAATAGAGTCCATCATACAAGAGGCAATTGATTCCCTTCCGGAACGCTGCCGGGAAATATTTATCCTGAGCCGTTTACAGGGACTGAAACATAAACAAATCGCTGAGCAGCTCCATATTACAACCAATACCATTGAAGGGCAGATCGCCATCGCCCTCCGGAAGCTCCGGGAGAAATTAAAAAATCATATCCCTATTTTAGTATTCCTGATGTAAGCCTTTAAAAAAGTTAAAAAGATAAGATCTCTCTCCATTTCTTTGGTGGCATTTCTACTTCTTCCGTCCTACCATTATAAGTAGTAAAACTGTGAAGTCCGGATGTAGCACTTGACAGCCCTATATTAAAAGAAAAAAACTATATGGAAGAACCATTTGATAAATATTTTGCGGATACCCTATCAGAAGAGGAGAAAAAGGGATTATTCCGGAAACTGGAACAGGATCCGGTTCTCATGAAAGATTTTGTCCGGCTGCATCATCTGTGGGTAATAGCCGGCATGGCTCCCTTGGAGACAGATCATGCGTGGAGCGCCCGGAAAATAGAAGAAATTTACCGGCAATCCCGGAGAACCCAAACACGCCGGTTTATTTTCTCCCTGCTCAGATACACTGCCGTAGTTGCTTTGTTAATCACCACCTGGTTGGTTGCGGGCTATTACCAGCAAACCGGCGAACCTAAAACAGCCTATACCTCTATTGAAGTCCCGAAAGGACAAAGAGTTTTTGTCATCCTCCCGGATGGATCACAGGCATGGTTGAGTTCCCGGACCCGGTTAACCTATTCCAACCGGTTCAACGAAGAAGAACGTACGGTTGAATTAGATGGAGAAGCTTTCTTTATGATAGAGAAGAATGAGGAACTACCCTTTATCGTATCCTCCAAAGAATACAGTGTGGAAGTAACTGGTACCAAATTCAATGTTTTTGCCTATTCGGATAACGATCTGTTTGAAACCGATCTGGTGGAAGGATCTGTTTGGGTCTATAAAAGTGATGATAAAGCACAACAACTGCAACTGTTTCCGAATGAACAGGCCTACCTGTCCAACGGGAAAATACGGAAAGGACTTTCCAAATATGTGGTTACACAAGACTTCTCTAATGGCATTTTCAGCTTTGAGGACCGGACGTTACAGGAGATCGTGAATTGGCTTTCTGCCTGGTATAACATCCGGTTTGATGTGCAGCAACCGGACATGTTATCCTATACTTTTTCCGGTAAATTCCGTCAGAGTGATCCGATCCATACCGTTTTGCAGGCCATCAAAGAGACCGGGAAATTCAATTACAGGATTGTCACAGAAGATAAAATAGAGATCTTTTAACCCTTTAGTTGTTCACTTTAAATCCGTACTGCCTATGAAAAACACTAATTGAACCGGGAAAGTTGACAAAAAAGAGGAGTGTTGGCGCACTCCCCTTCAGATGAAGTCAATACCCTTATTTACATGTGACCTTAAACAAAAGTATGTTCACCATTAATTCTGCAAACTTATGAAAAAAACTTATCACGGGATCATGATCCCGGAAGAGAATTCAATCTAAAGAAAATATTGAATATTATGAAATTGTCCACTGTCCTCTTTTTAGTCTGCATCTTTCACCTGCATGCAGGAAAAGTATTGTCGCAGAAGACTGTCGTGGAGCTAAACAAAAATTCGCTTACCTTGAATGAGCTGATTGGGTCGATTGAAAATCAAACCGAATATCTTTTTATTTTTAGTAAGGCGGATATAGATGTAAATCGCTCCGTTTCCCTTTCGGCTACGAATAGCTCCGTCAACGAAATGCTGGAAGAAGCTTTCCGGGGAACGGATATTACTTATCATTTTTCGGACCGGTACATTTCTTTACGTAGAAAAGACCCGGAGCATACACCCGTTGTTCCGGCCCGCCCTCAGAACCAGATCACGGTGACCGGAGTGGTTCAGGATGCCATGGGACCCGTGATTGGTGCTAATGTGGTGGAAAAAGGAACGACGAATGGAACGATTACGGATATCGAAGGCAGATTCACCCTGCAGGTAGGTCCGGATGCCACCCTGCTTGTTTCCTATATTGGTTATATAGAGGAACAGGTAAAAGTCCATAACCAGACTACTTTCACCATTCAGTTGCGGGAAGATATGCAGGCGCTGGATGAGGTGATTGTGGTGGGATACGGAACGATGAAGAAAAAAGATCTCACCGGAGCCGTATCCGTGGTGAAAGTAGATGAAATAGAAGGCCAGGTGTCTACTAACATCATGCAATCCCTGCAGGGACGTGTACCGGGGGTATTTATTAGCTCTACCGGTTCGCCGGATGGTTCTGCCACCGTGATGATCCGCGGGGTGACGACGATGGGAGATAACTCCCGCAACGGACCGCTCTATATTATTGACGGGATGCCCAGTACCCGGGGAATGGATGAAATTGCCCCGCAGGATATTGAATCCATCCAGGTACTGAAAGATGCCTCTTCCGCCAGTATTTACGGTTCCCGTGCTGCCAATGGGGTGATTATCATAACGACCAAAAAAGGGGACAGGCAGAAAACAACCGTTAGCGCACGCGCCTCTCTGACGGTAAGGAGCTACGCCAAACCCCTGAACTGGCTGAACACAGAAGAAAGGGGACGTATCCAGTGGCAGGCAGCACGGAACGATGGAAATGATCCGAACCGTACTGAGTTATATCAATTTGAAGACCATCAGGACGCCAACGGGAACTGGGTGCTGGATAAAGTGACCTGGCCTGAATTTATAGATCCACCCTACAATACCATGCGTGCTTCGGATACCGATTGGGCCAAAGAAGTAGGCCAGACGTCCGTTACCCAGAATTATAACGTGACTGTTTCTACCGGAGGACCCAACGGCCGCTCCCTGTTCACGCTGGACTACCTGGATAATAAAGGAACGATCAAAGAGACCTTTAACGAACGGATCTCCGCCCGTATCAATTCCGATTATTCGTTATTCAACGGACGGCTGACCGTGGCAGAGAACTTTTCTATTACCAAAACCAAACGGAGCCGCCTGGATGCCGGGTCCATACTCACCAACACCCGCGAACTCCAACCAATCGTTCCGGTACGGACCGAAGACGGGGAAGGCTGGGGTGATCCCTGGGGCAGTATGGGAGACCGGAAAAATCCGGTCCGCCGGATTGAACAGAGCAAGGGAAATGACAACCATATCCTTCGCCTCTTTGGGGATGCTTCCCTGGATCTGGAAGTAATGAAAGGACTACATTTGAAAACAGTCCTCGGTATGGATTATTCTTTTTACTGGTACAGGGACATGTTCCTGCCTTACAAAGAAGGATTCCTGAGCGATGACACGCCGGTCGTAACCAACCGGGATGACCGGTATGGGAACTGGGTCTGGACCAATACCCTGAATTATGATTTCAAAATAAATGAAAACCATCAGTTCAATATTCTGGCCGGACAGGAAATGATGAAATACGGCTGGGAACGGGTAGAAGCCGAACGGAAGAATTTTGCAGACCTGAATCCCGATTATATGTATCTCGATTTAGGGGAAACTAATCAACGGGCCTCAGGAAGTGCCACTGAATATGCACTTTTATCCTACTTCGGAAAGGTGAACTATAACTACCTGAACAGGTATCTGCTTTCTTTTACCCTGCGCTACGACGGATCTTCCCGGTTTGGTAAAAACAATCGTTTTGCTACCTTCCCTGCGTTTTCTACCGGGTGGAGGATCAGTGAAGAGGCCTTTTTCAGCCAGACCGGATGGTTACGTTTTATCAGTGACTTCAAAATCCGCTATGGTTGGGGAAGGACCGGTAATCAGGACATCGGGAATTATGCCTCGCTGGAATTATATGAAGCAAGATATTCCAGTGACTGGGCCAGTGGGGACTACTATTTTACCGGAACAGCCTATGATATATCCGGTGCTGACCGGGGAACGTTGCCGTCCGGTTACCGGCGTATGCAGTTAGCGAATCCCAATTTGCGCTGGGAATCCGCTACACAGAATAATATGGGGGTCGATTTTGCTTTTCTGGATAATCAACTGTCCGGTTCTTTCGACTATTTCATCAAGCAGACGAAAGACATTCTGGTGAATCCACCGGTTCTTGCAGCACTGGGAGAAGGAAGTGCAAGGTCGATTAACGGAGCCGCGATGAAAAATACCGGATTTGAGTTTATGCTGTCCTACAACAAACAGGTAGGGGATCTATTCTTCAACATAACCGGGAATATCGGAGCCTACCGGAATAAAATAACCGAGTTACCGGAAGATGTGTGGGATGCTTATCCGGGAAATGCCGGGATTGGGGATGTGATCCTCGGACATGCCCTGAATTCTTACTATGGGTATGTGGCAGACGGCCTTTTCCAGTCCGAAGCGGAGGTAGAAGCCCATGCAGACCAGACCGGAGCAGGCGTGGGACGTATCCGTTTCAGGGATATCAATGGAGATGGCAGGATCACGACGGATGACCGGACATGGATCGGCGTACAGGATCCGAATTTTATTTATGGACTGAACTTTAGCCTCGTTTATAAACAGTGGGATTTCAGTATGTTTTGGAATGGTGCTTCCGGGGGAACGGTCAATGTACAAAACACGAAATTATATACGGACTTCTATGGAGCTGCCTTTACCGGAGAAAACAATGGAAAAAGAACGCTCGATGCCTGGTCTCCGACCAATACCGGTTCCACGATCCCGATGCTATCCGCCTTTGATAATAACAGCGAAAAAGAACTTTCCTCCTATTTTATGGAAAGCGGTTCTTATCTGAAACTGAGAAGCCTTGAAGTGGGTTACACGCTGGCGAAAACATGGGCAGACAAGGCTCGTATGCAGAATCTGCGTGTATATGCACGGGGAGATAATCTCCTTAAACTCAAAAAGACCTGGGGAGATAATGGTTTTACCGGTGCAGATCCGGAAACCCCTAATACGGCTTATCCGATCCCGTTTTCCCTTTCTTTTGGTGTAAATGTAACCTTCTAAAATATGATCCATATGAAAACCTTCAAATCTATTTATATCTGTGGGATAGTGGGAATCCTGCTATCCTCCTGCTCGGATTTTCTGGAGTTAAATCCGAAAGGAACATTGGCTGACGAACAGTTGGATGCTCCTGAATATGTGGAAAAAATGGTCATTGCAGCCTATGCACTGGTAGAAAATGATAATGTACAGATGCTTCCCTGGCTGTTCTCAGACCTGCGTAGTGGAGATGCCTATAAGGGTGGCGGTGGCCCCAGTGATATGGCATTTGCCCATAGTATCGAAGTGGCAAACACCTTGCGGGTAAATGATTCGGAAGTGGCCCGCAAGTGGGAACGGACCTATTATGCTATCTCCCGGGCAAACAATGCGCTGGCCCGTATCAATAAACTGAGCGAGGAAGAATATCCGAAAAAGCTGATCCGGGCAGCAGAAATGCGTTTTGTCCGGAGCCATCACTATTTTGAGTTGAAAAGATTATTCAAACATATTGTCTGGGTCGATGAAACCATGACAGATGATGAAATATTAGAAACCTCCAACCGGCAATATACGGATCTGGAATTATGGGATAAGATCATCGAAGATTTCCGGTATGCTGCAGAACAACTGCCGGTATTTAATGAAGACATAGGTCGGGCGAATACCTCTTCAGCGAAGGCTTATCTGGCCAAAACTCTCTTATATGCGGCTTATGAACAGGATGAAAAACATAATGTGATCCAAATTAATAAGGAAAAACTGCAGGAAGTTGTATCTTTAGTGGATCAATTGGAAGGACATTACGAATTAGTCTCTGACTATGCCGATAATTTCCGTTGGGAAACAGAGAACGGCCCGGAGTCGGTTTTTGCTGTCCAGAGTTCACATGATGATGATACGGATTTCGGGCGGTTGAATATGACCTCAGCCCTGTCTTATCCGATGGCAGACGGGTATGGATGCTGTGGCATGCACATTCCCAGCCAGGAGTTGGTCAATGCGTTTAAGACCGATCCGGAAACCGGGCTACCTTTGTTCAACAGCTTCAACCAGGTGGGAGATGATATTCTGTATGCCGAAGATCTGTACGGACGGACGGTCGATCCCCGTTTGCTGCATACGGTGGCTATCGTAGGATTGCCCTATAAGTATAAGGCCGGGCATATCGTGGATATGACCTTTCCGCGGGAAGGAGGCATCTATTACGGTCCGTTCCTGTCTATCAAAGAGACGGTGGTTTATGATTGCCCCTGTTTCAAACAGGCCCGTTGGTATTACGCCAGTTCACTTAACCGGGATATTATCCGGTATGATGATGCCCTGTTATGGAAAGCAGAAGCATTGATCGAGTTGGGCGGAGCAGCCAATCTGAGTGACGCCCGGCAGATCATCAACCGGATCCGTGAAAGGGCCGCGCAAAGTACCGCTTTACTGATCGATGCCGATGGAAATCCGCTGGCAGATGCCAACATCTTTAAGGTGGGACTCTATCAGCAGGAATTCAGGAGCCAGGACGAAGCCCGTGAAGCGTTGCGATGGGAACGCCGCCTGGAAATGGCGATGGAGTCCAGCAGAGGCTTTGACTTAGTTCGCTGGGGAATTGCGGCAGAAACGCTAAATGCTTACTATGCTACGGAAAGTATACGGAGAGAGCATTTGCGGACAGCTCATTTTACCAAAAATAAAGATGAGTATTTCCCGATCCCTTACAAAGAGATCAATTTCAGCAGGGGACTTTATAAACAAAACCCCGGATGGGAATAAGAGGAACATTGTATAACTATAAACTAATACATTTAAAACATGAAAAAGAAAACATTTTTACATGCTATGCTGACTTGTCTGGCCATCTGGACACTCACCAGTGCCACGGGAAAAACCTGTTCCCTGTTTCCGGAACGATCGGGGAGTGCAAACTGGAAGGCTCTGCCACCTATAATCCGACGACTAACACCTATTTACTGACAGGAGCCGGAACAAACATGTGGCTGAACAGTGATGAATTCTTTATGACCTGCCGGAAAGAGACAGGCGATTTCTCCCTGTCCGCCAAAGTTGGTTTTGTGGGGAATGGAGTCGATCCTCACCGGAAGCTGGGACTGATCATCCGGGAATCCTTCGATGCCGATGCAAAATATGCCGATGTGTGTGTCCATGGCGATGGCCTGACCTCGCTACAATACCGGGAGTCCGGCGGCGATGTAACCAAAGAAGTCGTATGGGACGGGAAAGCCCCCGACCATATTGTCCTGGAACGCCGGGGAAAACGGATCATCATGAAAACAGCAGTAGGAGCCTATCCGGAAGAGATCACCGGAGAGATCGAACTGGCTTTCCCGGATGCCTGTTATATCGGTCTTTTCGTTTGTTCTCACAACCCCGATATCCTCGAAACGGTCTATTTTACGGATGTAAAGTTCACGAAATTATAATCTGAAAAAAGCATATACAGTATGAAAAAGATGATTTCATTAACAGGCTGTTTGCTGTTGTTTGCCACGTTTCTGACAGCACAGCAGGCGAAAGTGACCAGTATCCTCCACATCATGGATTTACAAAGCGGGCAACAGACCGCAATCAAAGAATTCCCTTTCCTGATAGAAGCCCCCAACTGGACACCGGATGGAAAATGGTTAGTCTATAATAGTGGGGGTAAGCTCTACAAAATTTCTCCGGATCAGTCCGGTGAACCTATGGAGATCAATACCGGATACGCCACCCGCTGCAACAACGACCATGTAATTTCAGCAGACGGGAAACAGATCGCGATCAGCCACGGAACGAAAGAAGACCATCAATCGCGTATTTATACCTTACCTTTTGAAGGAGGTACGCCCCGGTTGATCACTCCGCTGGCCCCCAGCTACCTGCACGGATGGAGTCCCGACCTGAAATACTTAGCCTATTGTGCCGACCGGAAAGGAAATTATGACATTTATATCATTCCGGCAGAAGGAGGAGAAGAGATCCGGCTGACCGATGCGGAAGGCTTAGACGATGGTCCGGAATATTCTCCCTGCGGAAAGTATATCTGGTTCAATTCCGTCCGTTCCGGCCTGATGCAGGTCTGGCGGATGAAAGCCGATGGTTCGGAACAAACCCAGATGACGTTTGACGAAACCCGCAACTCCTGGTTCCCCCATGTCTCTCCCAACGGAAAAGAGGTGGTCTATATTGCCTATAAGAAAGGAGACGTACAACCGGGCGACCATCCAGCCAACAAAAACGTGGAACTCTTATGGATGCCGGCCAAAGGAGGCGAATCCAAAGTCATCGCTTCCCTTTTCGGCGGACAGGGCACCCTCAATGTGAACTCCTGGGCCCCCGACAGCAAACGTTTCGCCTTCGTGAGCTACCGGCTTGAGGAATAGTAATCCTCCCGGAAGAGGGTCAGCTAAAGGTCTTCTACTCGGCATCTCCTTTTAAAAGAAGACATGGCTGTACGGATGTAGTGCTTGAGCCTATCATCTACTATCCGGATAGAAATGACATTTTATCGGTTTCGTACCATTCCGGTAGGTTGAAGGTCAGGAAGTTCAACCCTGTACCCCCTGATGTTCAGGGTTGAACCTCCCGACCTTCAACCTTGAACCTCCTGATGTTCAATCTACCGGAATGGGAACCGATTCTTAGTTTGTCAGGAGTTTAAATAATAGGCTCTCCGTAAAACAGGCTTACCCTCCCATTATCTTTTGAGAATTTAGACATACAAGTGACTGAAAAGGTGACTGAGATTTTTCAGTCACCTTTTCAGTCACTTGTTTTTTAGAGCTTATTTGTTTGGAAATAAGTTGTTTATAAGTAAATAAGTGACTGGTGACTGAGAAAATTAAAAAAACTATTAGTAGAGAGTGTAGGAAACCATTCAAATGATAGGAATGGATCTACTGAATGTGTGAGTAATAAAAGTAGAATAACGCTGAATACATTTAAAGAAAAAGTAATATATTTACCGGATTGTGTGAAAATTGTGTGTTAACTTATTTGTATTAATTTCTATCCTATGAAGAACAAATATCTATTTGTACTACTGTTTGTGCTGGCCTCTGTTTCGCCGGAGCTGCCGGCCTGTGGGAACGGGCATTACTGTAACAACCGGTATCCGCTTCTTACAAAACCCTATATGGAACTGCCTATAGGAAGTATTAAACCTGCCGGTTGGCTGGAAGAGCAACTCCACCGGATGGCTAACGGGATGACGGCGGAAATGGATGTGATCTATGAAAAGGTGATGGGGCCCCGCAACGGTTGGCTGGGAGGTGACGGAGATGTATGGGAAAGAGGTCCCTACTGGATCGACGGACTGTTACCCCTGGCTTATATTCTGGAAGACAAAGCACTGATCAATAAGGTACAGCCGTGGATTGAATGGACGCTCGCTTCGCAAAAACCGGATGGCTATTTTGGCCCGGATACAGACCGCCCGCATGAACCGGGCTTGCAACGCGACAATGCCCGCGACTGGTGGCCCAAAATGGTGGTATTAAAGATCATGCAGCAGTATTATTCAGCTACCCAGGATCAGCGGGTCATTCCTTTCCTCACAAATTATTTTAAATACCAGCTCAACGAATTACCCAAAGATCCGTTAGGCAGATGGACCTTCTGGGGTGAACAGCGGGGAGCGGACAACCTGATGATCGTTTACTGGCTTTATAATATGACCGGAGATGCTTTCCTGCTGGAGTTGGGTGAGCTGATCCATCAGCAAACATTCAACTGGACCGATATTTTCCTGCATCAGAATCATTTATACAGGCAGCACAGTCTGCATTGTGTGAATCTGGCGCAGGGATTTAAAGCACCGGTAATTTATTACCAGCAGAGTCATGATAAGACACATTTGGATGCCGTAAAGAAGGCTACGGAAGTGATCCGTCACAGCATTGGTTTCCCGATTGGCTTGTGGGGAGGGGATGAGCTGTTGCGTTTTGGTAATCCGATCAATGGTTCCGAGTTATGTACCGCTGTCGAAATGATGTTCTCCCTGGAAAATATGTTAGAGATCACGGGTGATATGCAGTGGGCAGATCATCTGGAACGTATTACCTACAATGCGTTGCCTACCCAGATCTCGGATGATTTTATGAACCGCCAGTACTATCAGCAGGTGAACCAGATATCGATTAAGAACGAATATAATAACTTTGTGACTCCTCATGAAGGAACAGATAACCTATTCGGAGTCTTAACCGGATATCCTTGTTGTACCTCGAACCTGCATCAGGGATGGCCTAAGTTTGTACAGCATACCTGGTATGCAACCGCAGATCATGGAGCGGCCGCGTTGGTCTATGCTCCTTCAGAAGTTTCGCTCACTGTGGGGAATGGAGTCCGTATAAAGATCAAAGAAGAGACGTATTATCCGTTTGATGAAACCGTTTCTTTCACCTTTAGCTATCCGGATAAAAAAGTAAAGAGTGTCCGGTTCCCCCTTCATCTGCGTGTACCGGCCTGGTGTGAAAAGCCGGAAGTGCTGTTGAATGGAAAGCCGTTGGACTATACCGTAACCGGCCAGCGGGTGATCGTATTGAACAGGGAATGGGCGCAGACAGACCAGTTAACACTCAATTTCTCTGCCGAAGTAGAGGTGAGCCGCTGGTATGACAATGCGGTAGTCGTAGAAAGAGGTCCGTTGGTCTATGCGCTGAAATTAGATGAGAAATGGGAAAAGAAATATTTTGAAACAGAGAGAGATAAAACCAACTACGGAGACTGGTATTATGAAGTAACGACCGATTCTCCCTGGAACTACTCGTTGATCCGTAACCATATCAGGCCGGAAAAGATCAAAGAAAGCTTCCGGGTAGAGAAAAAAGCCGTACAGGCATCCTATCCCTGGACACTGGAAGATGCTCCTATCACCATTAAAGCCAAAGGCCGCCTGATGCCCGACTGGAAAGAGTACCGCGGCTCTGTAGGGACCCTGCCATACGATGTACAACATCATGATGATCCGGACCCGGTAGAATACGACATCGAATTGATCCCGTATGGTTGCACCACCTTACGGATCACCGAATTCCCGGTGCGGTAACGATTTCTCCTCCGGACCTATTCTCTATACACCTATTTTTTAAGTGATGTGTAGGTTATTTTTGTAGAGACGCATATTTGCGTCTCCTCTGCACAGTCCTATATAAAAGGTTGCCAGTAAAAAGAATACAAATAGATGAGAGGCGAATAAAGAGACGCCATAAATTGGCATAAGGAAAGAGACGCCGATAAATTGGGATACGGAAAGAGACGCAAATATGCGTCTCTACAAAGAAGAAAATTATTTATAATTCCTTTATCTCCTTCAACCACAGGGCGGAACTGGCATCGCTGGGCATGCGGAAGTCTCCACGGGGGGAGAGGGTGACGGAGCCTACTTTCGGACCGTCGGGCATACAACTGCGTTTGAACTGTTGGTTGAAGAAACGACGGAAGAAGGTGTGAAGCCATTTTTTGATGGTTTCTTTGTCATAAGATCCTTCAAAGGCTTTCTGTGCCAGATAATAGATCTTCGTTGGAGTCGATCCGAAGCGCAGGAACTGATAAAGAAAAAAGTCATGTAGCTCGTAGGGACCTACCAGATCTTCCGTAATCTGGGAAATATTTCCCTGTTCATCGGCTGGGATCAGTTCCGGGCTGATGGGTGTGTCTACGATATCCAGCAGTGTCTTTTTCGTTTCTTCATCCATCTTGTTGTGGGCAATCCAGTTAACTAAATAACGAACCAACGTTTTAGGTATGCTGCTGTTTACGCCATACATAGACATATGATCTCCGTTATAAGTTGCCCATCCCAGTGCCAGTTCGGACAGGTCGCCCGTACCGATCACCATACCGTTCTCTTTATTGGCTACATCCATCAGGATCTGTGTACGTTCCCGCGCCTGGCTGTTCTCATACGTCACATCATGCACCTCCGGATTCTGACCGATGTCTTCAAAATGTTGAAGGCAGGCTTTGACAATAGATATTTCCCGGATCGTCACCCCTAAGGATTCCATCAGGTGGATGGCATTATTATATGTACGCCCGGTCGTGCCAAATCCCGGCATCGTGATCCCCAGTATTTGTTTGCGGGGGATTTTCAACGCATCAAAGGTCATGACGGTGACTAATAGCGCAAGGGTAGAATCCAGCCCTCCTGAAATACCGATCACTGCGGTTTGGGTCCGTGTATGGACCAGCCGTTTGGCCAGGCCGGCTACCTGTATATTACAGATCTCTTCGCATCGTTCATTCAGGGCATTTCCTGACGGTACGAAGGGATGGGGATCAATCCATCTCTTCAGATCCGGAAGCAGATCATATTCCGGCAATTCGAAAGGAAGCGTAACCGTCTTTTCCGGGACTAAGGAAGAAGCACCGTGCATAAAACTCAGGTTTACCTGACGGTCGTGTTGCAGGGAGGCTACATCTACATCACTGATGATCAATTGTTCTTCCATCGTAAAGCGGGGAGAATCTTTCAGCAGCGAACCGTTTTCCGCAATGATCCCGTTCCCGGCAAATACCAGATCCGTACTGGATTCACCAAACCCGCAGGAGGCATATACGTAGCCGGCAATACAACGGGCCGATTGTTGTTTGATCAGGGAAAGCAGGTAGGGATGTTTACCGATCACCTCGTTGCTCGCAGAAAGGTTAAAGATAAGGTTGGCTCCCTGCATAGCTTGTAAAGAGCTGGGAGGAACCGGGACCCAAAGGTCTTCACAGATCTCAACGCCTATGGAAACCTGCCCGGAGACGAATTGTGTATAGACATGCAAAGGATAAACTCCGTGTCCGATCCGGATCGTATCATTCCGCAGATCCGTGGCAGAGGTGAACCATCGCTGTTCCTGAAATTCACGATAGTTGGGCAGATAGGTTTTAGGGATCACACCCCGTATTTTTCCCTGCTGGAAAACGACTGCGGCGTTGATCAACCGGTTTTCTGTGCGTAACGGAATCCCCAGGATCGTAAGTATGGCCAGGTCTTCTGTCCGGTGGATTAATTGGAGTAACGCTTTTTCTGCATCCTTTAGTAAGGTTTGTTGCTCAAACAGATCCATACAGGTGTAGGCGGTGACAGCCAGTTCCGGAAACCCGATGACCTGTACTTTTTGTGCAGAGGCTTTCCGCATCAGTCCCTCTATCTTCTCTATATTATAAAAACAATCAGCCACTTCCACATGAGGAACCGCAGCCGCTACTCTAACAAATCCGTAGTTCATGCTCTATTTATTTTCTACAAAAATACAATTCCGTTGACAATTGTTCATCTTCCCTTCTGATTATTTTCTTTATATTTGCGTATTAACCTTATGTACCGACGAATGGCCTCTAACCCTTCAAAGAATCCGGATAAAGCATGGATCTTACTTTTAAATAAGGGAGAGTATGCTGCTTTTGAGTCTATTTACCGAAAATACAGTGGATGGGTCTATAATTTTGCGAACTCTCTGTTGTATGATAGCTGCCTGGCAGAAGATGTGATGCAGAATGTCTTTATGAAGATATGGGAAAAACGGTATGAGATTGATCCGGAAGAAACTTTTTCCGCCTATCTTTTTACTATCAGCCGCCATTTAGTATATAAAGAAACCCGGAAACAGTTGAATATAGAAATACCTTTGGATGTATTGCAGGATAAATCGTCTCCTTCTGATCTCCACACCGAATCCCAGATTGAACTCAATTCCCTGAAAGAATATATTGACCATTTGATTGACCAGCTACCCGAAAGCAGGCGAAGAATTTACCGGATGAGCCGCGTGGAGGGATTATCCAATAAAGAAATAGCTGTGCGTCTTTCTTTGTCTGAGAAAACGGTAGAGACACAAATCTACCGGTCCCTGCATTTTTTGAAAGAGAAATTAGCTAAGCACAAGGGAGCATGGAGTATTGTATGTGTCCTTTTTGTTAACTTGAGTTAAAATTCCTGCTGTCTGTAAGTGATAACATATTTCTAAGCCTATATAACTATAAAAGACTTGTATGGTATGGATTTTATACATCTGTTAGAGCGTTTTATGAGAGGAGAAACGGGTCCGGAAGAAGAGAAACTGTTAAAAGAATGGTTTCAGTCTGCTCCGGCCCGGAAAGAAATAGAAACCTATTACTCCGGACGCTGGACCGCTGCGGAGGGTGCTGATATGGATCCATCCAGAAAAGAAGAGGTTTTAGCCCGAATCACCCGGGAGATAAAAGAGCGGGAAGACATGCCTGCGATTCCCACTCAACGGAGAAATTCGTTTATGAGGACGTGGCTTCCTTATGCTGCCGTTTTTATTCTGGCTTTTGGATTGGGTCTTTCAGCTCTTTTCATGCAACCTCCTGGTTCTCCTTTGCAGGAGTTTACTGTGTCGGTCGCGAAAGGCCAGCGTTCCAATTTACTGTTACCGGATGGAACGAAAGTCTGGGTAAATTCTCATACGGAGATCCGGTATGATAATGAGTATGGAATCAGGAACCGGAATATTGTATTAAAAGGAGAAGCCTTCTTTGAAGTAGAGAAAAATGAGGAGTTGCCGTTTGTGGTAAATGCGGAGGAGATGGATATTCAAGTGCTGGGGACTACGTTTAATCTGAAAGCCTATCCGGAAGATGATGAAATTATTGCTACGCTGTTTACAGGAAGTATAAAAGGGGTAGTGGGAGACAAGGAGTTTACCATCTCTCCCCGTCAGCATCTGACGTATGACCGGCTGCGTAACGTGATGCAGGTAAGTGAGTCTGAGAATGTGAATTATATTTCTATGTGGCGTGATAATGAGCTGGCTTTTATGGATGAAACGTTGGAAGAAGTGGCTAAAATATTAAACCGGATGTATAATGTAGAGGTGGTGATCCTCTCAGAGAAGATTAAAAGCTACCGTTTCTCCGGTGTCATTAAAAACAATAGCCTGGATAATGTGATAGAGATCATCAGTCTGACAGCGCCTATCTCTTATCACTCGACCGGCGATACGATCCTCTTAAATGAAAAAAGATAATATCAGATATCTGTGTTTTTGTTAACTTTTAATTGAAATGAAAATGCCTATGGAATAAGAAAGAGCAAACGCAAGGGCAGCTCCCGCGAAGAAACTGCCCTCCCTTTTTTAATACTTTTATTAGCTGAAAACCCTGTTTTCTGATTTCATTCTCTGGATGACTTGGCCGGTTATCCAGACAGAACTCTACACGGTTTTCGCTTGCGAAGTTACTAAAATTAATTCTTTTACTATTAAAAACATGAAAAAAATGAGTAACCTCAAGCAAATTAGTTTACGGGCCTTCTATCTTGTCTGTCTCCTGATAGGTAGCTGTTTAACAGGATTCGCCCAGATTTCACTTTCCCTCAAAGATAAACCTGTACGCGAGATCATCCGGGTATTGGAGACAGAGACGGAATACCGCTTTTTCTATAATTCATCCCTTCCCGAACTGGATGAGAAAATATCGGTAGAAACAAGAAATGGTAGCATAGAGGATATCCTGAAACAGATTTCCCGCCAGACTTCTATTTCTTATCTGATAAGGGAAAACAAGCAAATCGTTTTTACGGTTGCAGAAGACAAACCCCGGCAATCCCGGCGTATATCCGGAACCATTTCCGATGAGTCCGGAGAGCCGGTCATCGGGGCCAATGTGAGGATCAAAGGCACGAATACCGGGACTATTTCTGATATGGATGGATTGTATTCTCTGGAAGTGGAAGAGTCTGCGGTCTTACAGATCTCCTATATTGGTTATCACGCGAAAGAAGTTCCGGTCGCTGGCAAAACTGTGCTGAATGTCTCCCTGCAGGAAGATACACAAAGCCTGGATGAAGTGGTCGTGGTGGGATATGGCGTACAGAAGAGAGCCTCTGTGACAGGTTCTGTTGCTTCCATTCAGGCCAAAGACCTGACTACTGTAAAGAGTCCGAATGTCACCAATACGTTAGCCGGTAAATTACCGGGTTTACGGGCTGTGCAGCGAAGCGGAGCCCCCGGGGATGATAACGCTTCCGTAGATATACGTGGTTTCGGAACAGCCTTAGTGATCGTAGATGGAGTGGAAAGGGATTTTTCACAGATCGATGCGAATGATATAGAGTCCATCAGTATCCTGAAAGATGCTTCTGCGGCTGTATATGGTTTTAAAGGGGCGAATGGGGTGATCCTCGTAACGACTAAAAAAGGAGAAATAAAGAAACCTGAAATTACCTATAATGGTTATTACGGACTACAAAGTGTTACCCGGTTCCCTAAATTATATAATGCCTATGAATATGCGATGTTATATAATGAAGCACAGATGAATATTGGTGTCATGGCTCCCTACAGCCAGGAAGACCTGGAGAAGTTCCGCACAGGTAGTGATCCGGCGTATGCAAATACAAACTGGTGGGATGTCACCACCCGTAAGGCTGTTCCCCAAATGTATCATAACCTGAGTGTGTCCGGAGGAGCCGAGAAAGTGAGGTATTATTTCTCCCTGGGGTATACCGGGCAGGAAGGTATTTGGGTGTCCAAAGATCAGGATTATAAAAAATATAATGTCCGGTCGAATATCAGTGCGGAACTCACGAAAGGATTAACGGTGGATCTGCAGATAAGCGGCCGTTTGGATACCCGGAACCAACCCTATAACCAGGATACCTTCAAAGCCATCTATAAAGCGGTTCCTACCCTGCCGGTATATGCAAATAATACAGAACCCTATTGGCAGGATACGGGGGATAATGCGAATCCGGCGCAGATCACCCGGGCAGATGAAGTGGGGTATGACCGGAGAGACCGCCGGGAGTTTACCGGTTCGTTGATCATGAATTGGGAATTACCCTGGGTAAAAGGTTTGACGGCAAGAGCTTTGTGGGCGTATGACTATAATAACCTGACAGAGAAAAAGTGGTTGAAGGAATATTATGAATACCAGTATGATCCGATCACGGATGTATATAATAAAAGTACCCGCCGCTCTGTTTCGGAATTGAACCAGAAAACGGAAAATGCGTTTACCCCCACCCAGCAATATTCTCTTAATTACCAGAATACATTTGGTAAACATGACTTTACGGGATTATTGTTATGGGAAATGCGGAATTATAAAAAGATTGGTTTTCGGCTTACCGGCAATTTTATGTGGGCGCCATTGACCAGATGGATGCCGGGGATAACACGAATAAGAACAATGGCGGGAATGCGGAGTCTGCAGCACATGCCGGCCTGGTAGGACGTGTAAATTATGCATATGATAATAAATATCTGGCTGAATTCAGTTTCCGGTATGACGGATCTTACAAATTTGCGAAAGATAGCCGTTGGGGATTCTTCCCGGCTGTTTCGCTGGGCTGGCGCATCTCGGAGGAACCTTTCTTTAAAGAAAATATCTCTTTTGTGGATAACCTGAAGATCCGAGGCTCGTATGGTAAGATTGGAGATGAAAGTAATAGTGACTTTAAAGGGTTTGAGTACCTGACAGGTTACAAATATCCTTCCGGTTCGTATGTGCTGGGTGAAGGGGTCTCCAACGGTTTGGAGGACCGGGGGTTGCCTAACATGTTATTAACCTGGTATGAATCCACGACGGCCAATATCGGTTTTGAAACCCATGTGCTGGATGGCCTGTTCGGGTTGGAGTTCGACTATTTTGAACGCCGGCGAAGTGGCCTGTTGGCGAATCGTCTGTTGACCCTTCCTGCCTCTTTCGGACAGGCTTTGCCGAATGAGAACCTGAACTCTGACCGTACACGGGGCTTTGAACTGATCCTTACCCATAGGAACCGGATCGGGGATGTCTCTTATCTGATCAGTGCTAATTTTACGAATACACGCGAGTTGAACCGCTATGTAGAAAAAGCGGCACCCGGTAACAGGTATGAAAACTGGAGGGATAATGAGAATGACCGGTATAAAAATATCACCTGGGGATATGAAGCGTTGGGACAGTTTCAAAGTTTTGAAGAGATCCTGAATGCACCTATCCAGGACGGGAACGGAAATAAATCCTTACTGCCGGGAGATATTCGTTATAAGGATATAAATGGCGACGGGATCATTGACAGTAAAGACCAGATCCCGATCGGGAGTAATGATACGCCTACGATGTATTATGGTTTGAACCTGTCGGTTGAGTGGAAAGGAATTGACTTTACGGCCTTCTTCCAGGGAGCCGGCGGGCATGTTGTCCAGGCAGGAGAAACGTTTACGGACCCTTTCATACAGCAGGGATTAGGAAATGGCGTTAAGTTCTGGCTGGATCGTTGGCACCGGGAAGATCCGGCTGATGTGAACAGTGCATGGATCCCCGGAACCATGCCGGCTGTCAGACCTACCGGTTTCAGTGCTAACAATGAAACCAGTACCTGGTCTTTATTGAAAGCGGATTACCTGAGGTTGAAAACGGTGGAACTGGGATATACCTTACCTCGGGCGTGGGTGAACAGGGTGGGGCTTGCCCATGTGCGTTTGTATGTGAACAGTTATAACCCGCTTACCTTTACACGGGGAGGGATGATGAAGTATATGGACCCTGAGAATTCACAAACCAACTTACATTATTATCCGCAGATGAAGTCCTATAATTTTGGAGTGAACGTAACCTTCTAATTATTTAATACCTATTTTTATGAAAACGACAACATATTTCGATAAGATAATCCTCTTCCTTTTTCTTTTGTCCTGGGTAAGTTGTGACTATCTGGATAAAGATCCTTTTGATGTGGTGCTTCCGGATCAGGTCTGGGAAGATCCTAAACTGATTAATGGGGTATTGGTGAATTTGTATGATAAGATGGAACTGGAAGATTTTCAATATTATTATAAGGAAGACTGGCGGTTGGTCAATCTGACGACCATGTCGGATGAGGGCCAGGGATCTTTCCAGAAAGATCCGGTATTCGATAATGCATATGCTACTTATACCTATGATGATGAAATCTTCGGGACTTTTACGGACCCTTATAAGGGCATACGGAATTGTAATGATTTCCTGGCACAGTTGGAAACTTCTTTTTTGTCTGATGCTGAAAAGAAAGAACTGAATGCGGAGGTTCGTTTTATACGGGCCTGGCATTATTTTACCTTAGTCAAAAGGTATGGTGGTGTGCCGCTGATTACGGCTTCCCAGGTGTATGAAGGACCTGACAGGCTGGAAGAATTACAGATCCCCCGCTCCACAGAGGATGAGATCTATTCTTTTATTATAGATGAATGCCGGCAGATTGCAGAGTCTCTTCCGCTGCAACGGGATGCATCGGGAAAATACCGTGTCAATAAGGGTACGGCACTGGCTTTATGTTCACGGGCAGCTTTATATGCCGGTTCGATTGCTACATACGGAACGGTTAAACTGAACGGCCTCGTGGGGATCACTCCGGATAGAGCTCCTTATTTCTATCAGGTCGCTTACGAATCTTCGGAAGCTGTGATCAATCTGGGTATTTATCAGTTGTACAATAAAAAGCCGGATGATAAAGCACAAAACTATTGTGAGATCTTTATGAACGGAAACGGAGATAATGGAGAGTATATTTTCCAGAAACAGTATAGTGTAGCCGGGGGTAAAGGACATGATTTTGATAAAAGAAATGCGCCCTTCTCTTTTCGTGAAGGCGGCTGGGGATGTGGAGTGGCTCCTACGATGGAGATGGTGGAAGAGTATGAATATGTCGACGGTTCTCCCGGTACGCTGCGTCTTACGGACGAGAGCGGACAGCCACGCCGCTTTGATGATCCCATGGAACTGTTTGCCGATAAGGACCCTCGTCTGTTCGCTTCGGTTTATCTGCCCGGATCCGCCTGTAAAGGTTCTTTTGTAGAGTGGAGAAGAGGACTGATCACTTCGGACGGAGCGTATGTCCAGGCCACTAAACAACCGGATGTGGCAGATGTATATACAGATCCCGTGACAGGTCTTTCTTATAATATCTCCGGAAAGGATGGAGGAGCAGATGTCGGTGACCCTTCTAAGACCGGTTTTTATCAGAGGAAATTCTTTGATGAAACCCTTGCCAATATGGATATGGGCAAATCAGAAACTCCCCGGCCGGTTTTCAGGTTGGCGGAAATGTATCTCAACTTAGCGGAAGCGGCTGTTGAGCTCGGCGGAAGAGAGCAGTCCGCGTTGGCGGCGATCAATGAAATCCGGCAAAGAGCGGGTGTTGCTCCCTTAACGGCTGTGGATGTAGAGAAGGTAAGACACGAACGAAAAGTGGAACTGGCATTTGAAGGACACCGCTTCTGGGATATGAGACGCTGGAGAATTGCCCATCTGGATGCATCGCAGGGCGGACTGAATAATTTCAGAGGGTCTGCTTTATATCCCTGGCTGGATATTCGTGATCATAAGTATGTTTTTGAAAAGGGAACCGAACCTCCTAAACAGATACGGCTGTTTCTGGAAAAAACTACTATACGAAGATTAGTAATGAGGATATGAACTCAAATCCTAAGTTAATACAGAATCCGGATTATACAAACTAATTTTAATATCTAAGATGATGAAACAACTGGCTATTATATCTATTTTATCTCTTTTTTGTACAGCCTGTGTCAATGAACTTGACAATTATGATGCCCCTAACGGTGGTATTTATGGTAAGATTATAGATGCCGGAACAGGAGACGTGGTTCCTTTATCCGTAGAAGGTTCAGCAGGGGTCATTGTCCGGTTGACAGAAGAGGACACCCATGCTACCAAAACAGTAGACTTTTATGCAAAGTCTGATGGCTCCTTTGAGAATACCCGTGTGTTTAATGGTGATTATACGCTGAGTCTGGAAGGGCCGTTTGTTACCCATCCGGAGGTACGTGTACAGATTAAAGGACAAACAAATATAGATGTACAGGTGACTCCGTATGCACGGATCGGGGCGACTGCTTCTATAAATAACCGGGTAGTGACCCTTCAATATAAAGTGACTCAATCGGATCCCTCTTTTACCACTACGCAGGTATACGGATACTGGAATTTTGCTCCGGGGGTAGATGATGGAGGTGCTAACCAGGCAGGAAAAGTAGAAAGTAATGATATGGAAGGTTCTTTTACATTCAATCTGGATGAGGAAGATGCTTTTAAGGATAATCTGTATAAGATTCGTTCCAATGAAAATAAAGTGTATTTTCGTATAGGCGCTGTAACGGAGGGACAGATTAACTATTCTCCTACGTTGACCGTGACCATTCCATAACTCGTGAACTTAATAAAGGAAATATAAATCGATAAAAATTATGTATATGAAAAAACATTGGATGTTGTATGTGAGCATGCTGGGATTGCTGGTAAGTGCAGATCTGTATGCCAACTCTCCTGATAAGACAGAGAGTAAAGTTGTAAATGTGTTACCGGATTGGGCATTCGGTGGTTTTGTCCGTCCGGCAGGGGCTAATCCTATTCTTACCCCTAATCCGGAAAAAACCTTCTACTGTCCGATGCGTAAAACAGAAGTGAAGTGGGAGGAAAGTGATATTTTTAATCCTGCGGCTGTCGTAAAGGATGGAAAGATCTGTGTGTTATACCGGGCAGAAGATAATTCGGCGGTAGGGATCGGTTCCCGGACTTCACGCATCGGTTTAGCGGAAAGTACGGATGGTATTACGATGACTTTGCGTACGGATCCTGTAATGTATCCGGATGAAGATAACGCAAAGGAATATGAGTGGGAAGGAGGATGTGAAGATCCACGGGTGGCAGTTACCGAAGATGGCCTGTATGTTATGATGTACACTACCTGGAACCGCAAGGTTGCCCGTCTGGCCGTTGCCACTTCGCGTGACCTGGTTACCTGGGAAAAACATGGCCCGGTATTTAAGGATGCCTACAACGGACGGTTTAAGGATATAGACTGTAAAGCCGGTTCGGTTGTCACGAAGCTGAAAGATGGAAAGCAGGTGATTACGAAGATCAATGGAACCTATTTTATGTATTGGGGTGAACAAAAAGTCCATGCTGCTACTTCGGATGATCTGATCCATTGGACGCCGGTGCTGGACAGTAACAATGAGTTGAAGGTGTTAATCTCACCCCGTGAAGGCTATTTTGATAGTGCTTTGACAGAGTGTGGCCCGCCGGCAGTGATGACAGACCAGGGCATTCTCTTACTGTATAACGGAAAGAACAGGACTGATAATAAACGGGATACACGATTTAATGCAGGCACCTATAGTGCAGGCCAGGTGCTATTTGCTTTGGAAGATCCTTATCAGGTGGTGAATAGATTAGATATCCCTTTTTTCCGTCCGATGGATGATTTTGAGAAGAGCGGACAGTATGTAGATGGGACTGTTTTTATTGAAGGGCTGGTATTTTATAAAAATAAATGGTTTTTGTATTATGGCTGTGCAGACTCACAGGTAGGAGTGGCTGTTTATGATCCGGCTAACCGGGTCCCTGGAGATCCAATCCAGTGATCCGGGTAAATTAATTCTATAACAAGAAGGGGATGTCCAACACCATAGGACATTCCCTTTTTATTTATTAATTATCCGGATGCAAGCGGGTTATCTGGGCATATCAACTAATTTCCATCCATCCCGGTAATTATGTTTGATCAGTTCTTCAGCAAATTTCTTTGCATTGATCGGATCTGTCCATGTTTTGTTGAATGTTGGGTGGCCGTCTTTGATCGTGAAACCGTCACGGATAACGATTTTCAGTTCTTCGTTGTCACCGATATTTGTGAAACGCATATTCTGACCATCCCACAACAGTTCTTTATTCAGAGCCTGTAAGCGAACAGCCAGTACACCCATCACAACCATTTCGTTAAATGGACCTGCCTCTGAGAAGTCTGATTTCGTTTTCACACGGTTGTTAGGACTCTCTTTACAAGCACGGATCCAGTCTTGTCCATGCCCATTCCGGTTCGTGTTATCAATCCGGCGCTCTGTTTTAGGTGCGTTCAATGGACGACCGGATACTAACCATGGGTTGACTCCATAGCAACCGCAGATCAGTGTATCTTTTGTTCCGTGGAAAATCACAGCCCCGCCTTGTTCATCCATATCACGTCCCATCGGGAATCCTTTGGGAAGATCAGGTCTCAGACCACCATCGTACCAGTGTACTTCTACTTCCGGCATAGCCACTTTAGGCATATTGTCACGGGCAGGGAAGATCAGTTTCACATGCTGAGCCTGAGGTGCACAATCTCTTAACAACAGCGTGGAAGAACCCTGTGCACTGGTTGGATAACCTAATTTCAATCCTTTGAAAACAGGGTGAAGGATATGACAGGCCATATCGCCTAAGGCACCTGTACCATACGCCCACCAACCACGCCAGTTCCATGGGTGATAGATATTATTGAAAGGTTTCAACTCTGCAGGTCCTGTAAACAGATCCCAGTTCAGAGTAGAAGGAATTTTATCCGCTTTCTCAGGAGTCATCAGACCCTGTGGCCAGATCGGACGGTTGGTAAAGGCTTCCACTTTCCGGATTTCCCCTATATCCCCGTTCCAGATCGCTTCGCAGATCAGGTTCACACCTTCTGCAGAAGAACCCTGGTTACCCATCTGGGTGGCTACCTGGTATTTATCCGCTAATTTAGTCAACAGACGGGATTCATAAACCGAGTGGGTCAATGGTTTTTCACAATATACGTGTTTACCCATAGTCAATGCGTCTGCGGCAATGATCGCATGAGTATGGTCGGCTGTTGCTACCATGACCGCATCAATAGAGCTACCTAATTCGTCATACATCTTGCGGTAGTCCCAGTACTTTTTAGCCTGTGGATACTTATCGAAAGTAGGTTTTGCATACTTCCAGTCCACATCACACATCGCCACAAAATTCTCTGTTTCCAGCATGCGTAAAACACCGGCACCTCTACCACCAATACCAATACCTGCGATATTCAATTTATCCGTAGGAGCAGTATGTCCATGGCTTTTACCGAGTACTGAATTTGGAACGATCGTCAACGCTGCGGCTGCAGCAGATCCTGTCTGGATGAAAGATCTTCTTGTAATGTTCTTCATATTTATTAGAGTTTAGAAATAAGTTAGTAATTAAAATTAGTAGTTAAAGTAGTCAAAGTAGCTAAGTAGCCAGCATAAAAAACTTTTACTTAACTCCTTGACTCCTCAGAAATGTTATTTAATCGGTCTTGCAGCTACCCCTTCAAAGGTCATTTTTACCGGGTTAATGTATCCGTTTTCGTCAAATGTCATTTTGTCGATACAGGTCACACGGTGGTCACGGGCTGTAACGCCTGCCGGACGGCGGTGGTACACAATATAATAGTCTTCGCTGTTAGGAACGTGCATCACCGAGTGGTGTCCTGCGCTGGTGGCTACTTCCGGATCTTCTTCCAGGATCTTACCGATGCGGTTGAAAGGACCAAAAGGAGAATCCGCGATCGCATAGGCTACACAATAGTCCGGACGGCCCCAGCCCCCTTCACTCCACATGAAGTAGTATTTACCGTTTTTCTTGAACATGAAAGGTCCCTCGACATAGTTCTCAGGAGTTACTTCTTTATAGATCTCTCCATCTTCAAAAGGAACCAATCCGGTGAAATCATCATTTAGTTTCACGATGTTACAGTGTCTCCAGCCACCATAATACATGTAGTAAGTATCATCGTCATCACGGAAAACAAACTGGTCGATCGGCTGGGCACCATTAATGATCTCGTTGATCAGCGGCTTGCCTAACAGATCTTTGTAAGGTCCTTCCGGACGGTCACTCACTGCTACACCAATACCTCCAACTTCTCCTTCATGCACATCATTGGCTCCGAAAAGGAAATAGTACTTATCGTTTTTGCGGATCACCGACGGAGCCCACATGGCGATTTTAGCCCATTTCACTTCGGCAGTGTCTAGGATACTGGAATGCTTGGTCCAGTTCACCAGATCTTTGGAAGAGAAACAATCAAAAAAGGTTTGTTTTTCATAAAGGTCACTCCAGGTAGGATAGATCCAGTAGGTGTCATCGTAGATAATGCCTTCGGGATCTGCATACCATCCTTCAAAAAGAGGGTTACCACTCATCAGGACCTCTTCCTGTTGCTGTTTTTGTCCACACCCAACCAGTATAAGTGCGCTGAGTGCTACAAGGGAAATTCTTCTCATAATTTACGTGTTAAATAAAGATTTAATTTGTTAGGATAAAATAGAATTTTCGTTAGTTCATTTTTGTTTTTGCCAGACCTCCTTCGGAAGTCTCTTTATATAAGCTGGGCAGGTCATTACCTGTCTGGCGCATCACCTCCACGACCTGGTCAAAACTTACTCTGTGTTTTCCATCAGAAAAATTAGAGAACGTATTTGCATCCAGGGCACGTGCTGCTGCAAAGGCATTTCGTTCGATGCAGAGGATCTGAACCAGTCCACACACCGGATCACAGGTAAGACCCAAATGATGTTCCAATCCCATTTCTGCCGCATATTCGATCTGTGCTGCTGTTCCCCCGAATAACTGGCTGGCAGCGGCGGCAGCCATCGCACAGGCAACACCTACTTCTCCCTGGCATCCAACCTCTGCACCGGAAACGGAAGCGTTAGTACGTACTACATTCCCGAACAGTCCGGCTGTTGCCAGTGCCCGCAGAATCCGCAGATCCGTAAAGTCCCGGGTATCTTTCAGGTGATATAAGACTGCAGGCAGGACCCCGCAGGACCCGCAGGTAGGTGCTGTAACGATCTCTCCACCACAGGCGTTTTCTTCGGATACCGCCAGTGCGAACGCATAAACCATTCCCCGGCTGCGTATATTATTCCCGTAACCTTTGGCACGGATATAATAGTCTGCCGCTTTTCTCCGCAAACCCAATCCTCCGGGAATGACCCCTTCCGCTTCCAGTCCGTTCTGGATCGCTTTCTGCATGATCTTCCACACCTGATCCAAAAAGTCCCAGATTTCAGGACCTTCAGACTGTTCCACATATTCCCAGTAGGAGAGTCCGGTTTTTTCGCAATATTCCTGAATCTCCCGGATCGTGCTTTTATCGTAGACCTCTTTTGTTTTTAACTCATTGAAATCCTCATTTGCCAGCGTACCGCCCCCAATACTATAGACAGTCCAGGCTTCTGACCGCTGATTGTTTTCATCAAAAGATTCAAACAGCATGCCGTTCGGATGAAAAGGAAGGACGATTTTTGGTTCCCAGGTGATCTGGGTAGGTGCAACCGGAGTCAGTACTTCGAGAATCGCTGTGTCTGTCATGTGCCCTTTGCCGGTAGCTGCCAGACTTCCATATAAGGTAACCTGGAAACGTGCAGCCGTGCTGTTCCGTTCCAGGAATAGTTTTGCAGCCCGCATAGGACCCATCGTGTGGCTACTCGATGGTCCATGGCCAATCCGGTATATCTGTTTGATAGACTCCATCTTATTTGTCTTTTTGTCTGTTAGAGAAAAGCGTTCAAAAAATATAGACCTCACAAATTTATACAAATAAAGTGAAAGGTTTTCAGCTATGACTTATAAATTGTTGAAATTTCTCCGGTCTAAAAAGAAAAAAGGCTGTATCCTTTGGACCAGATACAGCCTTTTGATGGGAAATTCATTCAGAATCGTTTTGAAAACACACCATGAAAATCGTTATACTCTTTTTCTTCCTGCATTTCCCTATAGGTACCATTTAAACGGCTCAATGGCTCATAGGATGATGTTCCTGCCGGATCAATCGGAAAAATAAACGTTACTCTACTTTTATACTCTCCACCGGGTTCGAATTGGCTGCCCGCCAGTTCTGGAAAGTGACAGTGATCACTGTGATCACAGCGATCAGTAAAAATGCAAGGACAAACACCCACCAATAGAGTGGAACCCGGAAGGCAAAGTTCTGTTGCCAGTTTCGGACAGCCAAATAGCCTATCGGAGCGGCCAGTATAAAGCAGATAATTAAAATACGAAGATAGACTTTGTTGAACATGATCAGGATCTCCCGTGTGGAGGAACCCATGACTTTTCTCAATCCGATCTCTTTCATTTTGTACTGGCTTTCAAAAATGACCAGACCAAATACACCTACGATTGAGATAAAAATGGCCAGCAGACTGAACAAGGTGATTAAAGTGGTCATTTTGGTCTCTTTTTCATAGAGTCGTTGCAGCACATTGTCGAAAAACCGGCTTTCAAACGGATAACCCGGGTCAAATTTGGAAAGGGTTTCGTTTACGTGATGCATCGCGGACCGCAAATCCGTACCGGCATTTATTTTGATGTAGGCATAGTTCGGTTGTTGTCCCCAGTTTTGTGTGCCCCAGACGTAGAAAGCCATCGGTTCGACTTCCTGCCGGAGAGAGGCGAATTTTACGTCAGGTATGAAACCGATCACCTCTGTAGAACCTATTTTATCGCCGACTTCCATGTTGTATTCGATCTTCGCCCGTTCATTGAATACCATAGCGCCCCCTTCGGTTGCTTCATCACTGGGGCGGAAATTCCGTCCTTCCAGGAGGGGTATATCCATCACATGTAGGAAAGAAGTGTCTACGGGAAGGCATTGGAAATTAATATGGCCATCTTTATATTCACGTCCCCATCCCATATACCGGTCACTACTGGACAGGAGGAAGGAAGAGAATGTCACGGCTTCCACCCCGGCAAACGACTGGAGTTCGTTGACAAAAGCCTGCCGGTTTTTATGAATGGTTGAATTAGGGTTGGTAATAATTAACTGATTCGTGGTATATCCTAAAGAGGTGGTTTGCATAAAGTTATTTTGCAGGTACATAAAGATCGCTCCGATAATCAGGGCAAAAGAGGAAACATACTGGAAACCGATTAACAGGCTGCGTAAGGTTCGTCCTTTAGCGGATAGGCCAAAATTCCCTTTCAGTACCAAGGCCGGCGAGAAAGAGGTGATGTAGTGGGAAGGATAAAGACCGGCTACTAAAGCAACCAGCAGAGCGATCCCACCTGTTATGAGAATAAGGCCACTATGGTCACTAAAAGCTGTGCTGCCATCAACCAAAGTCCTCAGGCTGGTATGTGAAAATCCCCAGACAAGTCCCAGCGATAGCAGATAGGACAAGATACAGATCGCGAAAGCCTCAGACAGTAAAGCATTACGTAACATGCCCGTATCAGCTCCCATCACTTTTTGCGTATTGATACTTTTAACCCGCATAGGAGTTAGAGCCATACTGAAGTTGGTGAAATTAATAGAGGCGATAATGATCAGGACGATGGCAATCGCAAAAAGAACAGCAATCGTTTGCTGAGAAGATTTTTCAATAGGATCATAATCCACATGTTTGATATAATGAAGATCGTGGAAAGGGGTTAACCGCACATTGACCTGGCCGGCGTAGTCTCCGAACCGTTCTTTCACACTCGCTTCATTAAAGTTCGTTTTGTAATTCTCTATCACAGTTTCCGCGTTTTCCGCCTGGTCTAAAAGGACATATACCTGATAATTACTATTCCCCCAGCTTTCTTTGTTCTCATCCTGCATGGAGAAATAGATTGAATTTTTCACAGAACTGTTCACCGGGAAATCTTTGTAAACTCCGGAAACATAATAGATCTTGTCTTCCCACAGGAGTTGTTTATCAATTGCAGATTTATTAATAAATAATTTCCGGGCTATGCTTTCCGGCAGGAGCACCCTGTCCGGTTCCCGGACAGATCCGGGCGTTCCTTCGATCATCTCTAAGGCAAACACATCCGCAAACTCCGGAACAATTGGTTGAAAAGATTCTTTAAAAAGACTTTTTGAACCGTTTTGTTCCACCTCAAACACCCGGTCCCAGGGAAAAGATACGATCGTTCCTGCCTTAATGTGAGGAGAGGACTGGAAAAAGA
>JAJQEE010000210.1 GCA_021201865.1 Tannerellaceae bacterium
TGCTAAATATGAGAATATTTGTGTCTGTTTGATTGAATGCGTGTGTGTTGGATAGAAGTTTGACAGATTAATTAAATAGAAAGATGTACTTTTGTAATCAGTAAAATGGTAATCAAAGACCGGATGTATTTAAATAAAGAAGAAATAATAGCCCATATTTCCGCAAAACCCTTCCGGATTATTTCGGAAGCCGCAGATGAATTGGGAGTGGAAGCCTACGTGATCGGAGGATATGTAAGGGACATATTTCTGAACCGTCCTTCCAAAGATATTGATGTGGTCTGTGTCGGTAGTGGCATAGAATTGGCCAAAGCTGTAGCCCGTAAATTAGGAAAGAATACGTATCTGTCCATATTTAAAAACTTTGGAACAGCACAGGTAAAAAGTGGAGAGCTGGAAGTGGAGTTTGTAGGGGCAAGAAAGGAGTCCTATAGCCGGGACAGCCGGAAACCGGTCGTGGAAGATGGTACTCTCGAAGATGATCAGAATCGCCGGGATTTTACCATCAATGCATTAGCTCTTTGTTTAAATAAAGACCGTTATGGAGAACTGGTAGATCCTTTCGGTGGGTTGGAAGATATGGAAACACTGACGATCCGGACCCCGCTGGACCCGGATATTACGTTTAGTGATGACCCGTTGCGAATGATGCGTGCGGTCCGTTTTGCCACCCAACTGGGTTTTTTTATTGAACCGGATACGTTTGAAGCGATCATCCGGAACAAAGAACGCATCTCTATTATTTCCAAAGAACGGATTGTGGATGAACTGAATAAGATCATGCTTTCCCCTAAGCCTTCTATCGGTTTTGAGCTATTGGATAAGAGTGAATTATTACCTCTTATCCTACCGGAGCTCAGTGCCCTGAAAGGAGTGGAGACTAAAGAAGGGATCGGTCATAAAGATAATTTTGCCCATACGCTGATGGTATTGGATCGCCTGAGCCGGCACACGGATAAATTGTGGTTACGCTGGAGTGCCCTGTTCCACGATATTGCCAAGCCTGCGACCAAACGTTGGGATAAACGGTTAGGCTGGACATTCCACAATCATAATTTTATAGGCGAACGGATGATTCCTGGTATTTTCCGCCGGATGAAACTTCCGATGAATGACAAGATGAAGTATGTACAGAAAATGGTTACCCTTCATATGAGACCTATAGCGCTGGCAGATGATGAGGTCACTGATTCGGCAATCCGTCGGCTTCTCTTTGATGCAGGGGATGATATTGATGATCTGATGTTACTTTGTGAGGCGGATATAACCAGTAAGAATCCGGAAAAGGTCCGCCGTTTCCTTCGTAATTTCCAGTTAGTGCGGGAAAAACTGGCGGAGATAGAAGAGAAAGACCGGGTTCGTAATTTCCAGCCACCTGTGACAGGAGAGGAAATTATGAGTACCTTTGGATTGGCCCCTTCCCAGCCGGTAGGAGTTTTAAAAGAAGCTATTAAAAATGCAATCCTGGATGGAATGATCCCGAATGAATATGAGGCTGCCCGTCAGTTTATGCTGGAAAAAGCCGAAAAGATGGGATTGAAGCCTGTGTGATTTTCTTCTTTTATTGCTACCCTCTACACCCTGGCGTTGTTATATACCTACTTATTCGGGATAAAGTACCTACCTGACCGATGCTACCCTCTACACCGTAGGAATAGTCTGTAGGCAGGTAAAGAGAAAGAGGGTTGCAATCAGGCCAGGACTACTACCGGACAGGTGAATATCTATTGCCTGGGTATTCACCACGGTGAATACCCAAAACAGGCAGGTGTTCACCCTTTATTTGTTATATATCAGTTAGTTATCAGAAAGGTGGATAGGTGAATACCTGAAAAAAAATTACAGGGAGAGAAAATCTGATTATATCGATCAGAATAGGATCAACTATTCTGATTGATCCTTTCCACAGATGTTACTCCTTTTACAGTCTTTATTTTATTCGCTAAAGTTCCTAATGTGTGCGTATCTTTAACCATGACGGCAAAGTTGCCCTGGAAAAATCCATCCACTGTATCAATGTTGAGGGAACGTAAAGTCACTCCGTTTTCTTTGGTGATCACCGAAGTGATATTACTTACAATAGTGATATCATCCCGTCCGATCACCCGGAGAGTGACTACATATCCATTATCTCCTTTTCCACTCCAGCGGGCCTGAATGATCCGGTAGCCAAAACGACTGAACATTTCCTGTGCGTTCGGGCAGTCTCTTCGATGAATTTTGATTCCCTGGGTGGAGACAAAGCCAAAGACCTCATCTCCGTAGATCGGGTTACAACATTTGGCTAACTTATATTCGATCCCCCGCAGGTTCTGATCTAAAACAAGTACGTCCTGACGGGTTGAGATCTCTTCCACCTCAGTCGTTGCCACAAATTCCTCTGCGCTACGCACGTCCGTGTGGTCAAACCCTTCTTTTTCTTTTCTTTCCAGTTCCAGATATTCCTCTATCACATGATTGGGGTCCAACCGTTCGTCTGAGATGTCTAAATAGAAATCCGTGACTGTTTTATATCCTTTCTTCTTGATGTAGCGCATATAGATCCCATCATCCACATCAATCTTGCGGTTTTTGAATCTCCGTTGCAGTAACTCTTTTGCAAACTCCGCATTCTTGGCCGCCTCTTCCCGGAGTGCCTGTTTGATCTTGATCCTTGCTTTAGAGGTAGTCACAAAAGAGAGCCAATCCCGTTTAGGAGATTGATTCGGATTAGTAATCACTGATACAGTATCTCCGTTGTTCAGGACATGTTTAATAGGGACATTTTTCTCGTTGACTTTCGCTGAGACACATTTACTCCCTAATCCGGTATGGATCGCAAAGGCAAAATCCAGGACAGTAGCCCCTTTCGGTAATTTAATGAGCATCCCTTTCGGAGTAAAGACATAGATCTCATCTTTATACAGGTCCATGGTGAAATTCTGCATGATATCCATCGGGCTGGCCTCTTTTGCTTCCAGGGCCATCCGGACATTGGTCAGAAATTCATCCAGACCGGATTCCTCTTTCACCCCTTTATACCGCCAGTGGGCTGCTAATCCCCGTTCGGCTACATCGTCCATGCGTTGCGTACGTATCTGAACCTCCACCCACTTGTTCTGGGGACCCATCACGGTGATATGTAAACTTTCGTATCCGTTCGATTTGGGAATAGAGATCCAGTCTTTCATCCGGTGAGGGTTGGGCTGGTACATATCAGTGATAATCGAAAATACCTGCCAGCATTCCGAACGTTCTTTTTTAGGAGAACTGTCCAGTACGATCCGGATAGCAAACAGGTCATAGATCCCTTCAAACTCAATCTTCTGTTTTTTGAGTTTGTTGTTGATCGAATGAATAGACTTTGTTCTTCCTTTGATATCGAATTTGAGTCCGGCCTCTTTTAATTTTGCCTGGATTGGTTCAATGAACTCGGCGATATAGGCATCCCGGGAGCGTTTCGTTTCACTTAGTTTATCCTTAATGAATTGAAATTGATCCGGATCTGTATATTTCAGGTATAGGTCTTCTAACTCACTTTTAATCTTGTAGAGACCTAACCGGTGAGCTAACGGGGCGTATAAATAAGAAACTTCCGTCGCCAGGCGTTCCCGGTCTTCTTTGTCTTTGATCTGCTTACCCAGACGCATCATGCAAAGACGGTCTGCGATCATTAGGAGGATGACCCTCACATCTTCTGCAAAGGAGAATAAAAGCCGTGAAAAGTTCTCCGAGTTAACTGCCGTATTACGGGCATATAATTCAGAGGTTTTCAACAACCGGTTTATGATCAGGATAGCATCTTCTCCAAATGTTTCTTCCACCTCTTCCTTGGAAATGATATTTTTCATTACGGGGCGGTAGAGAAGGACCGCTATGATAGAGGTCCTTTTTAATCCGATCTCCTCTGCCGCGATCAGTGCGGTATCTATGTTCCTGAGTAATCCGTTAATTCCGTTTTTGTCTCTTCCGTAACAATCCAGTGCGATCACGCGTGTCATTAAAGCACGCATTTTCCGTAAATCATCTTTTTGAATAAAGGGTTGAAGACTACGTAATAATTGTCTGTACTTTGAGTAAAACAGTTTTTCCTCTTCAGATGTAAAGAAAGGTTCTGTATTCATAGTTGTCTGTCATTTTTTATGTCCAATACCGGACAGACTGTAAATATGCTGTAAAAGTATCTTTTTTCTGGCAATTTCCGGAGATTTTTACATGTTATTTTATACATTTGCGAGACAGGGAAAATGTAAAAAACTACAAACAAGACCAAAATTATTCATATAAAATATCATACCATGTTAGACTCAAATGATTTAAAGTTACTGGATGCGAAGGGTATTACCCGGCAGCAGATCGAAGAACAGCTGGAGTGTTTTAAGAAAGGTTTCCCTTTTCTTGAAATAGCAGCTTCTGCTTCTGTGGAAAAGGGGATTAAAGTAGTTTCAAAGGAGGAGCAGGCTGATCTCATGAGTACATGGGATCGTTATCTGGATCAACAACGGAAAATCGTCAAGTTTGTTCCCGCATCCGGAGCTGCCAGCCGTATGTTTAAAAATCTGTATGAATTTTTATCGGCAGATTATGATGAGCCGGTAAATGCTTTTGAAAAGAAATTTTTTGAAGATATAAAGAAGTTCGCTTTTTATAGTGCTTTGGATGCCGTTTGTCAGGAGCAGGAAGGGAAAGGTATTGATGCGTTAATCCAGGCGGGAAATTACAAAGCTGTGGTGGCCAATTTGTTGGAAAGCAAAGGTCTTAATTACGGTCAGTTGCCGAAAGGATTACTTCTTTTTCACACCTATCCGGAGCAAATACGCACGGCTATGGAAGAACATCTGTCCGAAGGGGCTTTGTATGCGAAAAGTAATACCGGAGAAATTAATGTTCATTTTACCGTATCTCCTGAACATCAATCCCTGTTTGAGCAGTTAGTGAAAGAGAAAAAGGGGTGGTATGAAGAAAAATTCTCTGTTGCCTATAATGTCTCTTTTAGTGTGCAGAAATCCAGTACGGATACGATCGCAGCAGATATGGATAACCAGCCTTTCCGTGATAAGAACGGACAGCTTCTGTTCCGTCCGGGAGGTCATGGTGCTTTGATCGAGAACCTGAATGAAATAGACGGGGATGTGATCTTTATTAAAAATATAGATAATGTCGTGCCGGACAGTTTTAAATGTTCAACGGTTATTTATAAAAAGATCATTGCCGGCGTATTAGTCTCTTTGCAGCAGAAAATGTTTGAATATCTGGAGTTGATCGATACCGGTAAATACACACATGAACAGGTGGAAGAAATGATCCATTTCCTGCAAAATGAATTGTGTATTAAGAATCCGGAAACCAAATATCTGGAGGATGCGGAATTGGTGTTATACATAAAAAATAAATTAGACCGTCCACTGCGTGTTTGTGGTATGGTAAAGAATGTGGGAGAGCCTGGTGGAGGTCCTTTCTTAGCTGTTAATCCGGACGGGACTGTTTCGCCTCAGATCCTTGAAAGTTCACAGATCGATCTGAATGATCCCGCCAAAAAAGCCATGTTTGAGAATGGGACTCACTTTAATCCGGTAGATCTGGTGTGTGCCGTAAAAGATTATAACGGGAATAAGTATAACTTGCCGGAGTATGTCGATAAAAATACAGGTTTTATTTCTTACAAAAGTAAAGATGGTAAAGACCTGAAAGCATTGGAATTACCCGGCTTGTGGAATGGTGCGATGAGTGACTGGAATACGGTTTTTGTGGAGGTGCCTATCGAGACTTTCAATCCGGTAAAGACTGTGAATGACCTGTTGAGGCCGGAACATCAATAATCGATGTCTACTTTATAATATAAAAAAGGAAAAAGCTGCCTTATCGGATAAGGCAGCTTTTTCAGTGATACAGATGGTTGGTTAGACCTTGGGTAATTCCCAGGGTGCTCTATATTCCTTCGTTAAATATTTATCTGCTTCACGATCATGGAAACTCTTTCCATCCCATGTTAGTTTTTTTCCTGTCCGGTAAGCGATATTTCCTAATTGGGAGAATTTAGCGATGTGTGCGCCGATTTCTACACTTGCATTACAGTTACGGTTTCTTGTCTTGATACATTCCAGATGGTTCTTCACATGTAGGTTTAACCCTCCTTCGCCATATGATTTAGTTAAAGGAACAGCTTCCATCCGCTGACTACCGTTTACTTTTTCCGGAATTACTTCCCAGCCGCCACGGTCTAACACCAGGGTTCCGTTTTCTCCGACAAATCCTAACCCGTGATTACGTCCGTAGGCTCCGTCGTCAATACCGATCGCATGATCCCACATGACTGTGAAGTCTTTGAATGTATAAATAGTTTGTAACAGGTCTGGTGTTTCACAGGCATCATCCGGATAACCGAATTTTCCTCCGGATGCCATGATGGATTCCGGTGCGGTTACGTTCATGCCATACAGGGCATAGTCTAACAGATGGACACCCCAGTCTGTCATGAGGCCTCCTGCATAATCCCAGAACCAACGGAAGGTGAAGTGAAAACGATTTTTATTGAACGGACGTTTGGGAGCCGGGCCTAACCACATGTCATAGTCTACACCGGCAGGAACCGCTTCATCTGGTTGCACGGGAATGGAAGGACACCATCCCTGATAGGAAAAGACACGTACCGTACGTATTTTGCCTAATTGTCCACTGTGTACAAAGTTCATGGCATCCTGCCAGTGAGGGTCACTGCGTTGCCATTGACCCACCTGTACTACCCGGTTGTATTTTTCCGCAGCACGAATCATGATATTACACTCTTCAATACTATTACCTAATGGTTTTTCGCAATATACATCCTTACCCGCCTGGCAGGCAGCTACCATTTGCAGGCAATGCCAGTGGTCCGGTGTACCAACGATCACAACATCCACATCTTTATTGTCTATGATGTGACGCCAGTCTTTATATAAATGCTTTACTTTTTTACCGGTGATCTTTTCCGTATCTGCCGCACGTTCATTCAGTACATTTTCATCAATGTCGGAAAGTGCGATACACTCTACTTCCGGATTCCGCAGAAAGGCTTTCAGGTCTTCAAAACCCATTCCTTTACAGCCTATCAATGCGACCTGAATTTTGTCATTTGCTCCGATGCCATTTCCACCGGCTCTGATCATAAAAGGGCTTACGGTCAGACCTGCGCTGAGGATTGCAGCCTGGCGTAAAAAATCTCTTCGTGTTGTCATGGTTTACTTCGAGTTTTAAGGTATTAAATTGTTAGTTTCTATTTATTAAAATGTACTATTTACAAATATAATAAATAAAATTCATATGATAGATATACGG
>JAJQEE010000216.1 GCA_021201865.1 Tannerellaceae bacterium
GAACAAACAACGGTCGGAAACCGGAAGTGCCTACCTCGACTTTCCACAGGGACAATCGGTGATCCTGCCGGACTATCGCCGGAACCGTGCCGAGCTGAACCAGATCCGCCAGACCATAGAAAAGACCCGGAAAGATCCAAACGTAGAAGTGCAGGAAATCGTGATCACCGGGTTTGCTTCTCCGGAAGGAAGTTATTCGTCCAATGAACGTCTTTCATGGGATCGTGCCCAGGCACTTAAAAATTACCTGCAACGTACCGGTAATCTTTCTTCCCGTTACTTTGAAGTGCAACCGGGAGGGGAAGACTGGGAAACCCTGCGGGAACTGGTAGAAGAGAGCCATCTGCCCGACCGCCATCAAATCCTCAGTATCATAGACAGCCAGGACGACTATGACCGGAAGGAGATGCGGTTGCGTAATCTGGGAATGAGCTATGACATGCTGCTCTCCGATATCTATCCGGCACTCCGCAGGGTGGACTACCGGATTGAATACCGGGTGAAAGATTTCACCATACAGGAGTCCCGTGATATGCTGACCCGTAACCCGGGACATCTCAGTCCTTTCGAACTTTTCCGTGTGGCAGGAAACTATGAAAAGGAATCCGACAAATGGAATGAGATCATCGAACTGACCGTCAGATTGCATCCGGATGATGATGTTGCCAATATCAATGCCGCAGGGGTACTCTTGAACCGGGGTGATCTGGTAGCCGCTAAGATCTGCTTAGATAAAGTCGCGGAACTTCCCGGTGCCTGGAACAACCTGGGGGTTTATTACCTCTACCAGGGAGACCTGCTCAAAGCAACAGAATATTTCACAAAAGCCCTGGTCATGGGAGTAGAGGAGTCTGCTTCCAACCTCGATATCCGCCGCCAGATGGAACTTTATAAAATAGAGAATTGAAAATGGAGAATTAGTTTTCAATGCTCCTATTGTTTCTACAATTAACCGACCCCATATCAATCATACACTTTTACATACTTATAAACTAACTGATTATTAATTAAAAATTGGGATTTATGAAATTTAAAAGTTTTTATGTAGCTGCCTTAGCAGCTGCTGTTCTTGTATCCTGTAACAAGGATGAAGTATCAGACTATCCTGGCGGAAGCAATGAAGCCGGTGAAGAAACTGTAATGAAAATCGGGCTTACACAGGAAAATGTAACGACCCGTGCCTTCCCTTCCGGTGAAGATGTGGCCACCACTTTGGAAAAAGAGATCAAAACAGCCCGTATCCTCGTGTTTGACACAGACGGTAAACTGGAACATGACATGGACCTGACGGTGACAGCCGGTGTTCCGGAAGAACCGGTATTCAAAACAACGGCCGGAAAGAAAACCATCTATGCTTTAGTGAACCTGCCTGCGAAATCCACTTTAGGATCTAAACTGGAAGCAGGTAGCGCAATCGGACAGGTGCAAAAACTGATCGCTAATATTGAGGCCATGACCGACCTGTCATCTTCAGCCACCGGTTATTTCATGACTAATTTCGATAAAAACCATGTGGTGACTACTATCGAAAAAGGCATTACAGAAAAAGAAGTACGGGAAGATGGTAAAAATGAGATCACAGTGCCTGTCGGACGTGCATTTGCTAAAGTAAATCTTCGTCTGGGTGACAATGTGGAATATCTGCAGGGTAAGCTGGAAAATATCAGTTACCGTGTACGTAACAATCCGAATGCGATGTTTACTGTTCAGAAATATGAGGCATCTTACGGGTATCTGTTGACTCCTTACTTTGACCTGACACTGTCCACAGTGGCAGAGAAAGCGGACTACTACTTCGACAACGGAGCTCCGGTGTCACCGGCTACAGAACCTACATTTACAGCTATTCAGACGCCAACGTATGCGATGGAAAACAGCAACGGAATACCAAAATATCATCAATCCACCTACCTGTCACTGAAAGGCACATTCGTTCCGGATAAGATTTTTGACGGATATGGAGAAGAATCTACTTTACCTGCTAACGGTGATTTCTATCGTATTTGTGATTCGGATGGTGAATATACCAGCAAGATCTATAACACAGCTACTATTCAACCATCTGAATTGGAAAGAGCATTGGAAGGTTTCAATGCAGATCCTACGGATACAGATACATATAGCATTATAAAATATGATGAAGGTACCAGCTATTATGGTATCTGGATCGAAGATCAGGATTACTATGAAAAAGGTGACCTGGTAAATACCTATACCGTAAGACGTAACTACTACTACTATGCAGTGATCAATCAGGTGAAAGGTCCTGGTTCAAATGATGAAGACGGTGTACTGCCAACCGATCCGGAAGAACCGATCAAAGAATCTACCTGGATCAAAGCGATCATTGAAGTTCAACCCTGGGTAGGTAAAAATATCAACTCTGTGATCTAAACATATATGTAAAGTGTATAAGAATGGATCCGGCCTGTCTTTCCCGTCAGGCCGGGTCTTATCTACTAATTCCCCTATGTTCCGTGATATGAAAAAGCTGGAAATACTGATCTGTTCTTTTTTGTTTTTATTTGCCGCCACCTCCTGTCTGCATGATGACCTTTCTGATTGTCATGAGCAGGTCTATTTGAAAATGACTTACACCCTGAATGCAGACTATATCGATAAATTCAGCCGCTCTGTGGAAGAGGTCGCTGTCTTTATTTATGACGCGGATGAAGTGTTCGTCAAAAAAGAAGAAGCGCGGGTAAGTGAGTTAATCCATAGTAATACCCTGCCTCTGAATCTTCCGGCTGGTGAATATACGGCTATCGTATGGGGAAATGCCCTGACTGATGACTATGAAATATCCGGTACGGAATCGTTATCCACCTTGCGCCTGAAACTATTGACACAGGGTAATCAACCCCTGCATACGGATCTGCCTCACCTGTTCCATGGTATCATAGATTTTGAAGTCACCCGGGAAAAAGAACAGGAGGTAACGGTTGATTTGATTAAGAACACCAATAGTATACGGATCGTATTACAGGGAATTTATGAAACCCGTTCCGCTCCCAACAGTGATTATGCCGTACGTATCACAGGAAGTAACGGGATCTATCGGTATGACAATACAAAAGAAGAAGCTCAATCCTCTTTGCAATACATACCCACTTACACAACAAGTGAGGGTGTTTCCGTCTGGGCTGATTTTACGGTACTCCGCCTGGTGCGTGACGATGACCTCCGGGTGCAGGTAACCGAAAAAGGAGATAGTAAGATTTATGAATTGCTGACAGAACGCCTGTTCCGCTCAGCGTATGTAACAACGGATGAAGACCTGGACCGCTATGATAATTTTACGCTGACCTATACCTTCTACGAAGAACTGGATGAATTTTTCCTGACGGCCATCAAAGTGGAAGACTGGGAAATGAAAATCGATCCGGGAATTAATATCTGATCTCCGGATCCATTCCGGACTGTGTATAAAAGGAAACAAGAGAGACAATCATGAAAAAGAAAAATCATTATAACAATAGCCTTACCACTATCCGGACCGGATGGTATTTTATGCTGCTACTGATTTTAGCTGTGGGATGTCTGGATGACCGTTACGATTCAACGGACAAACCGGAGATACCGGATGACCAGATAGAGATCAGTTTTACAACCTATGTGTCCGGAAACCAGGATCCATCCACACGGGCCCTGTCCGTGGATGATGAATACTATCCGTCACAGATTGACCTGTTCGTGTTTAAGGTAAACCCCCAGAATGGAGAAGAGACCTATTTCTATCATATACACGGTTCGGATATTCATGAAATCAGTGATCAGAGTGGGAAGAAACTCTATGGTTTCAATGCCCAGGTCCGTTTATCGGAAAGCGGGGAAAAACACCGGTTAGTCATTTTCGCCAACCTGCGGAAAGAGATTTCCACACTGGCTCAGACCCTGCCGGAAGATACTCCCAAAGAAGAAGTCCTGAAAAAGGCTGTGTTTGAATCCACCGAAAAGTGGACGGCAGAACGCCAGGACTATATGCCGATGTGGGGGGGGGGAAATCTGTCCCGGTGGAAGTAACAAAAGATATTTCGACAATCGATGGAACGATCCGTATGCTGCGTTCAGTGGCCAAATTAGATATCGGATTGAAATTAAATGAGAGTAATGGAGAAATGGCCGCTGCCGGATTGGATAATTTTAAGATCCGGCAGGTGGTGGTCCGTAATGCCATAGACTATGGCCGGGCAGCCCCGTTAGAGGGAAACATCACCGGAGACGTGGCAACCGCTCCTTCTTTACCCACACAGAACGGCAGAAGCCGGGTGGCTTTTAACCCGGACACACAAGGCAATGGTGTACTGGGAAAGATCTATCTGGCAGAATCATCCAACACGACCAGTGCAACACTCGATGAAAAAGTGTGTGTATTAGTGGAGGGCTACTATTCCGAAGATCCGGACAACCCGAACACGGCCACCACTTCCTGGTACCGGATCGATTTCTATGACGGAGAAGAGTAGAAAGATCTGGATGTGCTACGGAACTATCAGTTCCAGATCAATATCGTGCAGGTGGATGGCGCCGGCTATGATTCCGAAGATAAAGCTCACCGTTCCAAAGCGATCAATATCACGACCGAGATCCTGGCATGGGAAGAGTGGGATATGGGAGATATCACCTTTGACGGACAATACCAGTTGGTAGTCAATGCGGACAGCTTCTTTTTCTACAACAACGGAAGAGCACAACAACTGAAAATATATACCGACCATCCGGACGGCTGGCGCATTGAGACGGATGAAAAACCAGCCTGGCTGCAGGTAAACCCGCTTTCCGGCAATAATCCGGAAGAGAGTTTTGAAGTGACCGTTTCGGCTGAGCAGATGACTACTCCGTTAGCAGACCGGGAAGGCTATTTCTATATCCGCTCCGGACGTATGAAAAAAAGGATCAAAGCCTATCAATCTATGGAGGCAGACCTCTATATCGAGGTAACCCCCAACTCGCTTATTTTCCGTAAAAGTGCTACCAGTCCCAAGACCATCACCATTACAAAAGAGCCGGTAGACCAACCCGTCTATTTCTCCTCCGCCGGACTGATCCAATTCCTGCCAAACGGAGGATTCCCGGCCGATGGGCAAACGAATGTCACGGAATATAGCTTTCAGCCGACCATCAATACTTCCGGAAACCTACTGACTAATACGATCACCATCTTTATCACAGATGCAACCGGAAAAACGGCCTCCCGGAATATTTCTATCATTCAGTTGCCGACCGATATTAAATACGATGTGGAATATCAATATGATAAGTATCCCTCCACAGCACAGGATAACCTATGGATGAAAGTATCCGCGGAATTAGCCTGGCAGATCTTAGCCGGGGACATTGATCCTCAACATATTCTGACCCCGCAGACCTATGATGTGCAACCCGCCGGGGACAACCGCAACTACTATTTCTCATTAACTCAAAATCCGGCTTTTGCCGAACGGGTGATCAGTCTGTATGTCACCTCCCCGGAACCTGATTTTGAACCGCTGACTGTGACTATTACACAGGACTACACCCGTCCGCAGATCACGGTGACAAATCCTGCCGGAACAAGCAAGGAGGTCCATTTCGGGATAGTGGAAGATGCCAACCCGCAACCGGTAGCAGTCGATATCCAGGTAAATTCAGACTGGAAGTTCACCACGTCCGGGGATTATGCCAAAGTAGTAGCCACTACCGACATCCCGGCAGGAGTAGAGCAACCGGGAGGAATGCCGAACGAACCGGTGGATAAGCAGGTGAAATTCACGCCGTTTGTTTACCAACCGGAAGTGGGGACACCGGTACAGGGAACGACCGTAACCGGAACCATTACCTTTACGACGGCCAACCATCTGGATGCTCCCGCTTCCACTCAAAATGTATCTGTCAAAACAACCGTTCCCGCTTTCTTTGACCACACCAGCGTGAAAATAAAAAGGGAAGCGGATGATGCGGATGCGATCCCGGCAGGTGAGGAGCTACGCAGACCTGTACATAATGTGTATATAGAAGTTGCCTCCAATACAGCCTGGAGCGGCAGGACATCCGAAAACACCACCCGCTCCCATACCCAGAGAGCGTGGGGAATACACCAGGAAGCAATCTCCGTCCCGGCCAATCAGACATTTGAAAAGCGGGATATCACGTTCTACTACACCTATGACGGGGTGGAAAATGAAATTGCTACCTATACACAGGATAGTTACTTCTTCGACCGCATCGAAATGGAGTATGAAGAGAGCGAACTGAAAGGATGGAGTAGGGACTATACGTTTAGGGCTTATGGTTCTTTCCCCAGTGGAAAGATCCGGATCAAACATGACCTGACCACAGCAACCAGTAGTTTCCCGTCAGCAGAATCCTCCTCTTCCACCACCACCATCACGGTTTCCCGGAACCGTACCGGAGATGTACGGAACGTGACCTTCAGCTATTCCATAGATGACGGAGCGACCTGGCAGGAATTACTGACCATGCCACAAAGAAAAGGAAACAGGAGACTTTCAACAGGTGTGTATGTCGCTGTTCAGGATTTGAATGAGGGAGATTACATCCCGGATGCGCAATATAACCATTACACCCGTACGACTATGGACTGGAGCACGGCCATGGGTATTGATGAAAAATTCAATACGGAAGGATTCAACGGAGCAGACGCGGAAGGTAACTATGTGGCCACCCGGCAGACAGGTTGTGCTGCGTATGGAGAACCAAACGATCCGTCAGGTACCTGGCGTTTGCCGACCAGTCAGGAATTGGAGGAGATCCATACGTATAGAAGTGACATAGATAAATATGATGGTGTCGGATTACCGATTCTCAGTAGTTACTGGAGCCAGAATGAGGTGGAAGGAAACGCCACAAGAGCTCACGGTATATATTACCCCGTCAATCAGGTCTACACGCCTACACAAACCGCCAAGACATCCAAAGTAAATGTCCGGTGTGTAAGTATAGACAATACCCACGAAGACGAGATCAGATAATTCTGTTAGTATAGAAATTCATGCCGGTGGTGTACTACTTTTCCCTATAGTAAGTACACCACTGGCATGTTATCTCCCCAGGGAATCGCCCTTACTGTTTATACATCTCTTTTTTCAGGCCGTAGGCCTACTATATGTCAGACCCCGGCATCGCCGTAGGGCTGTTAAATTCTCTTGTAAATGTTTTATTATGTTGACATTCTACCCTGCAAGGGTAGAATGTCTGGTCACGAGTTTCCTTATTATGGAAGTTATGGTTGAAGGGGATCTCCTGATCCCCGCCTGTCGGGTATACGGATCTCCAGA
>JAJQEE010000218.1 GCA_021201865.1 Tannerellaceae bacterium
CCCGAGGGTGTGCTGTAGGTACACCCCATCTTATGGAAACAATCGGTTTGTATATGCAGTGTCGTACTTACAGCACTCCATTGCCTGCTGATACCTGACCTGGGACTTGCATCCCAGGCTACTATGTGCCGTCCCTGCGGGACTTAAGAGACAAAGATCACCCTTCGAAAAAATCTTCCGGACAGGACTGCTGCCTGAGACTTCTTTTATCCCTTCCTTTTAAGAAACTCAGTAGGGCTTTCCCCAAAATGCTCTTTATAACATTTCGTAAAGTAAGAAGGAGAGGTGAAACCTACTTCATAGGTGATCTCCGCAATGGTCTTTTCCGTAGAAGCAAGTAAGGAAGAGGCTTTTCGTAAACGTGCGATCCGGATCAATTCATTCGGGGAATAATTGGTCAGGGATTTGATTTTACGATATAACTGTACCCGGCTCATTCCCATTTTCTCACCTAACTCTTCTACACTCAGTTCAGAATTTTCCAGATGCTCTTCCACAAGGAGTTTGAATTTCTCCACAAATGTTTTATCGATCGTACTGACAGACGCTGCCTGGATGGAATGCGTATCCCCAAAGACTTGTTTCAGGCTTTTCCGGTTCCGGATCAGATTCCGGATACGGGCTTCCAATACGTTGGAATTAAAGGGTTTGGAGATATAGGAGTCTGCTCCGGTTTCAAACCCCTGTATCCGTTGTTCATCTAAAGAACAGGCGGTTAGCAGGATCACCGGGATATGGCTGGTAGGAAGTTCGGATTTCAGTTGTTTGCAACAGGCTATCCCATCCATCACCGGCATCATAATATTACAAACGATCAGATCCGGAATGTATTTCATAGCCTTCTTAATCCCTTCACGTCCATTTACTGCCTCTATGACATGGAATTCTTTTTGTAGGATCTCTTTCATGTAATTCCGGATATCCGGATTGTCATCAATAACCAGTACGGAATGTTGGGACAGATTTTCTTCCGTCAGCAGGTCAGTCAGGTCATCCTCCGGAGAGAAGGTGGCCGTTTCCTGTTCCACCTCTGTCTGAAGGGATTGCCGGATGCCGTTGAGTTCAGACGGATACAGCTCTGCTGCTTCATAGTCCGGCTGACGAACGGGGAGAAGGATCGTGAAGGTGGAACCTTTTCCCTCCTCACTCTCCACGGAAATAGTTCCCCGGTGGAGATCGACAAATGCTTTTGTCAATGCTAAACCAATGCCGGAACCGGTCATCTGGTGCTCCGTCATGTAAAAACGTTCAAATATTTTATTTATCTCTTCCGGAGAAATGCCCATTCCTGTATCAGTGACTGTTACACGAATATAGTTTTCATCTCCTTCTTCGTACCCGGAAAGTTGTACATGGATCTTCCCGTTCCCCGGTGTAAACTTAAACGCATTTGACAACAGGTTAAAACACACCCGTTCTATTTTATGAATATCAATATCCACCGTATAATCATATCCCGGAACCACCTCAAACGTAAATTTGATATGTTTTTTATAAGCGGCTGAAGAAAAGGCGTTGGTCCATTCGGTCAACAGTTCCTGCATATTCACACGGCTTACCTGAAGGGTAAGCTTCCCGTTCTCATATTTTCGGAAATCCAGGATCTGGTTTACTAAGCGGAGCAGTACATTCACATTCTTACGGATCAGTTTCAGCAGTTTTTCCTGTTGGGAAGAAAGGTTTTTGTCCTCTAATAGCTGGTCCACCGGGTCCGAGATGAGGGTCAGCGGGGTACGGAAATCGTGGGAGATATTGGTAAAGAAAACTAATTTGGCATGGGTGGCTTCTTCCAGTTCTTTGGATAAGAGGATCAGTTGATCCCGCTGTTCTTCCAATTGCTCTTTCTGAGTGGTGATCTCTTCATTCCGGTTGGATAACTCTTGATTCATCCGGATTTTTACCTGATAGGCTTTCCACACCAAAAGAAATAAAGTGACCAGGAGGACTAAGATCAGACTGATCGCATAGAGAAAAAACTGCTGGTTGGCAAACCGGTCCAGGTAACGGTTTATCTGAGTATTCAACAGTTCAATTTTGCCATCCAGTTCCCGGATGTGATTGGTCTGTAATTTCATCACACGGGCATTGGTCTGGTCTACCACAGCCGTATAAAGCATATTTTCCTTTTCGTAGGCTTTTCCCTGTAAAATATTCATGGCGATCTGTATCACACGGTCCCCACCGGTGGGATAGATAAACGTCGCGTCCAACGTGCCCTGAAGGATCTGGTCTACTCCATAGCCCTCTTCCGCCAGGGCATCAATACCAATGAAAGTGATCTCTTTTTCCCTCCCTCTCTCTTTCGCAGCTAAATAAGCCCCGGCTGCCATCCGGTCATTCTGGGCAAATACGAGGTCGATAGCGGGAAAACGGTCTAAGAGGCGGGAGGTTTGTTCTTCAGCGACCTGTTTCAGCCATTCTCCATCTTCCATCGCTAACAGCCGGATACCGGGATATTCACTGATCACACTCATAAATCCCTGATGACGGTCTATGGCAGGAGTAGAACCTGTCAGGCCGGTTAATTCCACGACATTCCCTTTTCCTTTCAGGTGAGAGACTATATAGTTCCCGACCGCCCGGCCGATCTCATAATTATCTGCACTGACCGAAGCGGTATACTTTTCAGAAAGGATCTTCCTGTCTACCACAATGACCGGGATCTGTTGGTCAAACGCCTCTTCCACGATGGGAGTGATAGGGGCCGCCTGATTGGGAGCCACGATGAGCAGATCCACCCCTTTTTCAATAAAATAGCGGATGTCTTCGATCTGCTGGCGGTTGTCATCATGGACCGTGCGGATCTCTACTTCCGTCCCTTCGTAAAAAAGTGCCTCGCGGAGTATTTCATTATTCATTTTATCCCTCCACTCATCGTTACTGCATTGGGAGACTCCAATGACATACCGGGGTGCTTTCCGGTGGCAACCCGAAAAGAAAAAGCAGAGGCATACAAGGAATGATATGTATTTCATGGTGATCAAAGGGTTTGTGAAGCAAAGATAGAAAAAGAGAGATACAAAAAAGGGTACCCCTATAAAATTTCTAAGGCCATCTTTTCACAAAGACGGCCTTAATAGTCAATCAATAACTATTCTATCCTATTATGAGAATTTGTGTGTCATATCTTCGTTGTAAACGCATCCGGAATTTCGGGCATGGCTCCATGCTGTGTGCACACATACGCTGAAACATGGACTGCTAACTGATGTGCTTCCGGAATCGGTTTACCTTTTAATATCGCCGCGCAGAAAGACCCGGTAAAGGAGTCTCCGGCGCCTACCGTGTCAGCCACTTTGACGATGGGAGTCTCTACAAAAGAGATACTTCCGGGAGTAAAAACATAACTGCCGTTTACTCCACACGTCAAAATTAGCATTTTAAGATTATATTTTCCTAATAAAATCCAACATTTCTCTTCTAAATTTATTTCAGGGTACCCAAACATCCCACTGACCGTCTCTAATTCTTCGTCATTGATCTTAATAACGTTACATTTTTCAAAAGACCGGCAGAGTACTTCCGGGGAATAGAAATGCTGGCGCAGATTGACATCAAAGATCTTGTACTGGCCATCCCCGTCAGGCATCGTATCCAGGAATTGATGAATCGTATCATAGGAAACGCTATTCCGTTGTGCCAGTGAGCCAAAACATACCGCTCTTGTCTGTTGAGCTAATTCTTTTAACGCAGGAGTGAACGGAATATTATCCCAGGCTACGTTTTCTTTGATCTCATAGCGGGGAACACCGGCTTCATCCAATTGCACCTGCACCGTACCTGTAGGGTAGGGAACTTTTTCGATCAGATAGTTTACCTGCTTGCCATCGAAATTTTCCAGTATTTCACGACCCAGGTCATCCTCTCCGACCGCACTGACTACCCGGCTGTCAAAACCAAACTGTGCCGCGTGATAAGCAAAATTCGCAGGTGCACCACCTATTTTTTTCCCTTCCGGAAGAACATCCCACAGGGCTTCTCCCATTCCAACTATAATCTGGTTCATCATTTTATTTTTCTGTTTTAATTTTCGCGGATATTAGCATAATATAGATCACCCCTGCGGACATGACAATTACAGCGCCGGTCTGGGAGTTCAGTGCATCGGAAGCAATCCCCATCAGAAGAGGGAAGATCGTGCCACCGAACAGGCCCATGATCATCAGGCCGGAGACTTCATTCTTCTTGTGTGGAAGGTGAAGGAGCGCCTGGGAGAACAAGATCGGAAAAATATTGGAATTTCCTAAACCAATCAGGGCTACGCAAACATATAGAGGAGTTAGTGTCCTGAAAAAGAATAATCCACTCATTCCCAACACCATCAAAACAGCACTGATCGTGAAGAAGAGCTTATTGGACATACGGGATAACAGGACTGCACCTGTGAAACAACCGATCGTACGGAACAGGAAATAAACACTGGTGGCAAAACCGGCATCATTTAAAGACATATCTAAACGGTCCATCAGAATTTTCGGTGCGGTGACGTTGGTTCCGACATCAATCCCGACATGGCACATGATTCCGATAAAAGAAAGAAGGACTACCTTATCCCCCAGTAAAGCAAAGCATTCGGCAAATGTGGAGGTTTCCCCTTTTTCATCCTCTTCTGTGATCTGGGTAAGCCCTAAGGCGATTACGGCTAAAACAGCGATGATAAAGAAGATCGGGAATAACAGCCGCCAGTTGTCAAACTGCAGGGAGGCCCACGCAGCGATCAGCGGAGCCACAAAAGAAGCGATCGCTTTTACAAATTGCCCGAACGTGAGGGAACTGGACAGCTTATCCCCACTTACGATGTTAGAAATGAGCGGATTTAAAGAGACCTGCATCAGTGCATTTCCAATCCCCAGAAAAGAGAAGGAGATCAACATCCCCACAAAAGAATAATAGATAGACGGTATTATCAGGGCTATGGCAGTGACCACCAGACTTAAAAGAACGGTTTTCCTCCTGCCGATCTTATTCATCAACATCCCTGTAGGGACAGAGAAAATAAGGAACCAGAAAAATACCATGGAGGGAAATAGGTTAGCAGTCGTGTCGGTCAGGTTAAAATCTTCTTTGACATAATTGGTCGCAATCCCTACGAGATCTACAAATCCCATGGCAAAGAAACAGAACATGACAGGGATTAATTTCAGATATAAATTTTTTGTGTTTTGCATGTGATATGATCCTTATTTGTTAGTATGTATCCAATGTATATATATCCAATGATCCGATTTCAAAAGCACCTCCTTTGGAATAGAAATTGATCCGGTTATAAGGTTCATCCGGGAAGACTAAGTTGGTCATCACAAACTTACCGTCTCCGTCAAAACATTCAATCGAACAGTTATCCACAAATATCCGGAGGGTATAGGTGTTTTGTTTCTCTACCGGAGCATAGGTGACGGCTGGAAAATCAGGGCTAAACTGTGTCAGGCCGCTTTTTGTTCTGTCCATACAGAATTTCTTTTCAGACAGATCGTAATAAAGATCCACTGACTCTCCTTTTGAATTGAAAAGGGTCATTCCCATAATACCGGCGGAACCGTTTGTAAAAGAGACTTCCAGTTCATAAGATCCGGTATTATTTTCCGTGATCTGATCTATATTATAGGATTTATTGACTGTAAAAGCCTGTAGGGAGTGGCTTTCCTTCCGTAAAGATTTCAGTTCCGGAACCGGCTGGTTGATCAGATAGGTTTCATTTTCTTTCGTGAACAGACTGATCTCACGGGGCACCGAGTTGGCACTGCGGAATTGCAGAGTAGGGACCTGGTTGGCATATTGCCAGTTACTCATCCAGGCAATGGCGATCGCTCTTCCCTGGGGAGCATTGCTCCAGGTGATCGTGGCATAATGGTCTTTTCCCCAGTCCATCCATTTCTCTGTTTCCGGAGCCGATTCACACGTGAATTGACGACCGTCAAAATCTCCTGTGAAATACTGGGTGGCAGATCCTCCGAAGATCCCTCCGGGGTTGATGTTGAGCAGTAACACCCATTTTTTCTGATTGGGATCCCCGTTGACGGGTAGCTGAAGCAGATCCGGGCATTCCCAGACACCTCCATGATTTCCATATCCTTCCCCGAAAGAGCTTTCATATTCCCAGTGAAGCAGATCGGAAGAGGAGAAAAACTGTACTTCCTGCCCTGCTGCAATCACCATGATCCATTTTCCGGTAGGTTCATAATAGAATACGTTCGGATCCCTGAAATCAGGAATATCTGCTGTGACAACCGGGTTCTTATCATATTTTGTAAAGGTTCTTCCCTGATCCGTACTATAGGCAATGCTTTGTGTTTGTTTCTCTCCGGCAGAGGTGTAATAGGCGATCATAGCGTCTTTACCAAACCCGGCTGTGTTCTCTTTGTCAATGATACAATTTCCGGAGAAGACCGTGCCCAGTTCATCCGGAGCGATTGCGACAGGAAGATGTTCCCAACGGACCAGGTCTTTACTCACGGCATGGCCCCAATGCATATTTCCCCAAACGGATCCATAGGGGTTGTATTGGTAGAAGAGATGGTATTCCCCGTCTAAGTAAACCAGTCCGTTCGGATCATTCATCCAGCCATAAGCAGGGGAAAAGTGATAAAGCGGCCGGAACTTTTCACGGTTACTATCATCAAACGTTTCACTTAACGCCATTTTTTCCCAGCAAACGGCCTGACTACTCACGCTATTAATTGTAATTACCAACGGGCCGGCATTTTCCGGAAGTTGAAGGGGGACATAATAATCAATCCGGTTGACTGCCAACCGGATATTCATCGGAACCGGATAGGTCTCTTTATGATCTATGTATACGCGTGCTTCTGCTGCGTTCTCTTCGATAGGTAGTAATAAGAAACGGGTAGGATTGGATATCCGGATCACTGTTTCTCCATTCTCCTGGTGATCCATTAATAATTTGCCTGGGGATGTTCCGCAGGAGATCATGCTATAAATAAATAACAAACCACAAACGAAAAGTTTGCATAGGTTAACTGCCATTTTTATCATGTTGTGTGTTTCAGGTATTATACTGATGGCAAAAGTAGAAGAACAAGCGCCCCCTATCTATAAAAATTAGTTCAAATAATAATAAAATTGATACATGCCAGCCTCCACAAAGCAGGTATGAGAGATGCCTTTTTTCAATCTCTGATGATCTCTCATCTCTCATGCTCCGGATTTGTCAGCGTTAATCTCTTAAGTCCCGCAGGGACGGCACATAGTAGCCTGGGACGCAAGTCCCAGGT
>JAJQEE010000142.1 GCA_021201865.1 Tannerellaceae bacterium
GCATAATGCGCCGGCATAGGGAAGTCCGATTCCACTACCCTCTTTCCGCGTGGAATAGAAGGGGGTAAAAACATCTGTCAGCCGTTCCTGCGGAATTCCCGGGCCGTTATCAGTTACTTGTATGAATGAAGAATTCCGGTCTCTCCCCGCCTCTACCCTGATTTCAGATTCAGGATGATTGGCAGTAGCCTGCAGTGCATTGCGGATCAGATTGATCAACGCTAAGGTTACTAAATTCCGGTCAAGCAGGATCTCCATATTTTCCGGAGAAACGTAACCAATGTTCTTACCACCTTCCTCTGAACTCAACAACCGGTCCAGTTTATTAAACAAAGCGGGAATATGAACGGGAGCCTTAACCGGATCAGGCAAATGGGTTAACCGGTCATAGGCGTGGAGGAAAACATTCAACTGTTTCGCCTGTTGATGGATCGTTTGCAGTCCGTCAATCACTCCCTCTTTTCCATATTCATCTATATATTGGATCAGATCGGCGGATAAAGAGGCGATGGGTGTAATCGAGTTCCGAATCTCATGTGCCAGTACACGGATAATACTTTCATAATAGAGCCTTCGCTCTTCTAAGCGGGTCTGATTTTCTTCAAATTGCACCAGAATCCGGTTCATCTCCCGGAATAATCCGGATAGGAATTTATCATCCCCTTGTTCCGTGAAATGAATATTGAAATCATGATGGCGGATCGCCCCGAAAAAACAGGCTAACTGATGATCTGTCTTCTCCATACTCCTCACCAATACACAGGCCAGTATAAAGATCATAACCGCACAAACAAAAGCCAGAAAAAAGAGATCCGGCTGACCAAAAGCCATGCACCTACTACAGAGAATAACACAATACCTGTTATTCCGCCAAGAATGATCCGGTGTAATCGGCGATTCAGCATGCACTTTGGGGATTATAAATTATATTTTTTCAACTTATTATATAAAGTCTGGCGGGTAATATGGAGTTGTTGTGCCGCCAGTGTCAGATTTCCTTTCTTTTCTGTCAGGACTGTCCGGATAAATTGCTTTTCTATATCCTCTAAGGTAAGAGAAGGTAAAGATACCGGATCTGACTCATCAAAAAGAAAATGATCTATCGTCCATTGGATAGAGTTATTCAAGAGCATAGCCCGCTCAATACTTTGCTCTACTACTTGTATATTTCCCATCAGTAGCTGACTTACCAATTAATCCTGTACTTCACGATCCAAAGAGGGAAATGGTTTACCGTAAGCGACAGCATATTTTTTCAAAAAGAATTCTATAAAGTGCTTTACCATATTCGTTTCACCGGAAACGGACCGTTCCCTCTCATTTTCATAAGCCACCTGTGAAGCAGGCCGCATGGTCCTCTCCTGCCTTTTCTCCCAGGCAGCTGCCACGGTATGAACTAATTTTTCGTTATCCCAGGGTTTCACAATAAAATCAGCCGCCCCTTTTTTCAGGGAAGCCACCGCTAATTCTATATCGCCAAAAGCAGTGATCAAGACGACCTCTGGCGGATGATTGTGTTCACGGATCCTGTCCAGCCAGAATAGCCCTTCTCCTCCTGTCTGTTTACCGGTACCAAAATTCATATCTAATAGTACGACATCCACATCGTCTTCCCGTAATAAAGCAGGAAGTAAAGTGGGTGCCTGCACAGTAAGTAAAGTTTTGAACTCACGTGATAAAATCAAACGAAGTGTCTTTAAGACGGTTTCATTATCGTCTACTATGATGATCTTTCCTGCTCTCATATCCTTCTTTACAAACGTACAATTTAATTCGACACCATGCAAAAAAACATCCACCCAAACCACATCCTACAAACCGACAACTTAAATATCTCAAAAAAGGGTTACCGAAAGAGTTGTCCGGTTAATAAAAACCTCAACGATCAGTTTATAAGAAGGATTATATATACATAAATACAGTAAAAGCTTTTATTACTTATAATTCACTAACGAATCAATTATTAGCATTGATAATCATCATATTAGGACATAAAAGACTTTTGCAAATGTATTAAAATCCACATTTTTCATATACATATTTGCCGTATTACTATAAATAGTCTCCGTATTTTTATTTTTAGAACAGCAGGGGAATCATAAATGGAAAGAAGGTAGTTCCCCTCATAATTAAATTATTTATTTAGGGAAACGTCTTTCCCAAGTATGAGTTGCCAGTGGCCGACATCTTTCCATTCTCCGAATTTATAGCCCACTTCTTTATAATGGGAAACCTGACGGAAGCCGAATTTTTCATGTAACCTGACACTGGCATCATTGGGAATGCAGATAGCGGCTATCAAACTATGAATCCGGGATGTATCAACCCTTTCTAAAAGATACCGGTAAAGAACAGTACCCACCCCTTTTCCTTTTTGCTCATGATCCAGATAAATAGTGACCTCTTTCGTATATGAATAAGCACGCCGCTCTTTCCATGGATGCATATAAGCAAACCCTATCATTTTACCCTCCTTCTCCACCACATAATAAAGGCATTCCCCTTCAATAAAAGATTGAATTCTATCTTTCATTTCTTCTTCTGAAACAGGCTCAGTTTCAAAAGAGATACAGGTCGTTTCGATGTAATAATTATAGATCCGGCAGATCTCCCCGGCATCTTCCGGCCGTACGTTTCGTATATGCATACTATGTTGAATGCTTGTTACACTATTCAGCCTGAATAGCATGGATTACCTGTTGGCAAATCTGTTTCATACCATTCACAGAAGGGTGTCCGGATTGTTTATCAATATAGTGTAATCTGATATTAGTGACTCCATAATGACGGCAGATTTCATCCATTGAATGGGCCACCTCCTCTGAAAGTTCTGTATTTGTGATATTATATACTCTTGCCTGCGGATAGTGTTCAGCCATGTAATTCAGCAGATAACAAAAAGCAGGACGAAAATGGTAAAGATCCTCTTTTGTCCAGTTCTCATATTGGTAGGCTCCGAGCGGTACACCTGCCCAGCTATCGTTTGTTCCTCCAAATACAAAAATCAGATCCGGATCTCCCAGATTACTCATCCGGGTAATAAAAGAACGGTCTGAATAATCTTCTTTATTATAACCCGTATGACAGATGGTAGCTCCTGAAAAAGAGTTATTCAGGACCAACTGATAATTTTGTTCTTTGATCAACTGATACCACCAGGTATCTTCTACCGTTCTGACATCATTCACCAGCTCCGATTCTGATATGCCATACCAACAGAAATTAGTATCCGGAGTCACATGCCCCAGAAAGGTAGAATAGGAGTCACCAAGAATAGACACCTTTTGTTGGGGATGTTGCGCAAAGCTATCTGCAATAAACAACAGAAAGCCCGCAATCAATAAAATAAAGAATCTGTTTTTCATAATATTCCTGTTTTATATCTACAAAAATAGAATAATCTGTCATATAAAACGATGTATGCAGATATACACATCAAAAATAAGGCTCTGTTTTTTGTTATAAACAGGAATTCTGATAACTTTAACGGGAAATAATGAGAATTTACCTGAACAGGAAAGTGATAAGTGCACCACTTTCCGGCACTAACGGAGAACACAAATTATTTAATTTATATCCTATTCTAACCTATTAAAATGACCCTATTATGAGCACAAAAATGCAATTCATGTCGCTTATTTGCTGGCTTACATTTGCTTTGTCCGGCTGCGATACGGTAACACCAAAAACAACTGATCCGGTCGACGATGTATATATGTACATCGGGACCATAAACCCTAAAACAAGAGGTACCATACCTGTAGTAAAAACGCCGGGAGGAAATGTAGGTTTATTCCCTGTTTTCACACCCGGCTTTACGGATATGTATCTTGCGGACAAGATCTACGGATTTCCCTTCGGAGCAGGGAATCTGATGATCAATATGGGTGACCTTAAAACAAACATGAAAGAGAATGCATCCGGGTACGATCATGATCACGAAACAGCAACACCCTATTATTACCAGGTCCTGCTGGAAGATCCGGATATTAATGCTGAATTTACCACTACCCCGAATACGGTGATCTTCCGGTTTTCCATTCCGGAAAACCAAACGTATAATCTGTTAATGAATATGACAGGGAATAACCCGATCATAGAAATAAAGGATAAAAATATCCTGCAGGGAGAAGGAGTGAACCGGGGAGGAAAAAACTTTTTCTATGCTGAACTAAGTAAGCCCTTTATTTCTTCCGGAACCTTCCGGGAAGAGGGTCCGACGGGAGCATATATCAGTTTTCCGCCAGCCAGCCGAAATGAGACACTGGAAATAAAAGTGGGTATCTCAACCCATAGCATAGAAGAGGCAAAAGGTTTTATAGAAAAAGAGATTGGAAACTCCTCTTTTGACCAGTTGACTAAAAAGAACCGGGAGTTGTGGAATGAAGAGCTGAACCTTATCCGGGTAAAAGGGGGTACGGAAAAACAAAGACAACTTTTCTATACAACCCTCCACCGTACCCGCTCTCTCCGTATGGGAAATGTCTGGGATACCTACCGCTGTGCCTATCCCCTTCAAAGCCTGATCAAACCGGAAGATAACAATAAAGCAATCCGGGATTTTATTAAGCGATATGAAGAAACAGGTTGGCTGCCCAGTTCAGGAGCGATGATAGGTCATCATTCTACTCCGACAATTGTAGATGCTTACTTCAGGGGAATACGGGACTATGATATTGAAAAAGCCTATGAAGGAATGAAAAAAAATCATATGGAAGCAACCATGATCCCCTGGAAAGATGAGATGTATATCACCGAGCTGGAACAATGTTATTTCGATAATGGATTCTACCCTGCCCTTCCCGTAAGAAAAGGATTTAACCCGGATGCACCTGTGGGCAAATATGAGAAATTACCTTATCAATCCAGATGGCTACCGGAACCGGGAGTGGAAGAATGGGTAGAAGAAGTGGACAGTTGGCATAGAAGGCAATCCGTATCTGTCACGCTGGAACATGCCTATGATGACTGGTGTCTTGCCCAACTGGCCAAAGAACTGGGTAAAGAAGAAGACTATCAATTATTTATGAAGAGAGCTCATAACTATCAGAACCTGTTCAAACCGGAAATCGGATTAATGGCCCCTAAATCAGCCGACGGACAATGGATCGAACCTTTTGATCCGGTCTTCTCCGGAAGTTTTGCCGGTGAAGGCTACTTCGCGGAAGGTAATTCATGGATATATACCTGGCATGTTCAACATGACGTGCAGGGACTTATCAACCTGATGGGTGGAAGAGAAAAGTTTGTGGAAAAACTGGATTCTCTTTTCACGGTCTCCCATGACGGAGTTGACAAACTTCAGTTTCTCGCCCAAATGCCGGATATGACCGGACTTATGGGAATGTTTTGCCAGGGAAATGAACCGGCTTTCCATATCCCCTATTTATATAACTATGCAGGCCAACCCTGGAAAACACAACAAAAACTCAGACTGATTATGGATCTGTGGTATGATACCGATCCTCACGGCTTAAGCGGTGATGAAGATGGTGGCTCCATGTCCAGTTGGTATGTTTTCTCATCGATGGGGCTTTATCCACAGTGTCCGGGAAGACCCATCTATGATATAGGAAGTCCGGTATTTGAAGAGGTAGCGATAAATGTGGGTAATGGCAAAACATTTATTATTGAAGCAAAAGATGTCTCTGCTAAAAATAAATATATCCAGTCTGCGACATTGAATGGCAAACCCTGGGAGAAAACCTATATTTACCACTCCGATGTAGTAGCAGGTGGAAAATTAGTCTTTCAGATGGGACCACGTCCTAACAAAGAATGGGGAAGCTCACCCGATGCAGCAGCTCCATCCATGTCTGCACCACTCTAAACAGATATAAAAAGATCGTCCGGAAAATTCTCCGGACGATCTTTTTTAATAGAGTAGATTCTTATCTCCGATTTTTATTCTTCTTCCCAAGACCTTCTATAGTAAGTATGATCAAAACCAATCACTCCATCTTTCTTCTCCACTTCGTAAAAAGAGTATTTCGGTAGAATAGTTCTTTATTTCCATAGTCCCTTCTTATTTCCCGGACTAAAATTTTAACTTGCAGTTTATTATTGAAAAAAACTTATTTACGAATTATGTCATCTATTATCTTTCCTTCTAAAAAAAATAATTATCTGCGTAAGAGCTTATCCGGATGGGTACAGACTCTCTCAGATGAATTAACTGAATGCGGCTGTTTCCGGACAGCACGTGCCTACCGTACCACTTTGAATAGTTTTCTCAACTTTTGTGGGAAAAAAGATCTGTTTCCGGATGAGATCACAGAAAAACTGATCGTAACCTACGAGCGCTCCCTGAAAGAAAGAAAACTTTCCCTGAACACCATTTCTTTTTATATGAGAAATCTTCGTGCTATTTGTAATAAAGGAAATAAACAGAAGCTATTTAATCTTCCTACGCAAAACATGTTCTCACGTGTATATACGAAAGTAGCAGTATCCCGTAAAAGGGCTCTTACCAAACAGGAAATGAAAGGATTGGAAAATCTACTGGCGGATCCCATCCTACCTAAAGAGGAAAAAGACACACTCCGGTTGTTTATGTTTGCCTTTCATGCCCGGGGCATGTCTTTTGTCGATCTTGCCTATCTGAAAAAGAGTGATATTAATCTGAAAGGAAACACCTTCAGCTATTTCAGGAGAAAAACCGGCCAATTCATTGAAGTAAGCCTCAATCGTACTCTCCGGCAAATGATACACTACTTTATGGAAAACAATTCCTCCTCCCCTTTCCTGTTCCCTATTATCCGGGATCATACCCAACAGACCTATATGCAATATTGTACGGGGCTCAGAATGCAAAATCAACGATTAAAACAGGTAGCAGTCCGGGCCAGATTAGGAAAAGGCCTGTCAACCCATCAGGCAAGACACGCCTGGGCTACGATAGCCAAAAATGAGAATATACCGGTCTGGGTAATCAGTGAGGGATTGGGACATACTTCTGTTGCCACCACCTATATTTATTTAGATTCTTTTGGAACATCTGTACTCGATCAGGCACACCGGAAAGTATCCCAGGCAATCAGTAAAGTCTGTTGAGAATGTAAAAGTTTATGCAAAGAGAAACAGTACAATGATTTTTTATCTATTTTTGCCCAGTGAACTGATTTAGAGTCTTCTACCATTCCGTCACTTGGTAAGTGACAGATAAAC
>JAJQEE010000078.1 GCA_021201865.1 Tannerellaceae bacterium
GGGAAATGAATTTCCCGATCCGTGGCTATAATGAATGCCTGATCACTTATATTCTGGCGGCCTGTTCTCCAACGGCTGACGTACCTGCCAGTGTCTATCATAAAGGTTGGGGGGAAGGAGGTGCGATCATTGAACCGCATGTTGTGGAAGGTTATCCTTTGAATATGCGTTATCAGGGAACTCAGGCGGGACCTCTTTTCTGGGTACACTATTCTTTCCTGGGGTTGAATCCGAATGGTTTAAAAGATGAATATGCCGACTATTTCCTGGAAATGAAAAACTATACGCTAATCAATCGTGCCTATTGTATTCGTAACCCTAAAGGTTTTGAGGGATATGGAGAAAATAGCTGGGGTTTAACAGCCAGTTATTCAGTGGTGGGGTATGCAGCCCACGAACCATCTGAACACCTGGACTTCGGAGTAATCGCTCCCACAGCGGCACTGTCATCTATTGTATATACACCGGAAGAATCTATGAAAGTCATGCGGAATTTCTATTATAAAGGAGATAAATTGTGGGGACCTTATGGTTTCTACGACGCCTTTAGTGTGACCGATGATTGGTATCCGCAAAGATACCTGGCCATTGACCAGGGACCTATTGCGGTTATGATCGAGAACTATCGTTCCGGATTGTTATGGAATCTGTTTATGAGCCATCCCGATGTACAAATGGGATTAAACAAATTGGGCTTTGATTATCAAGGCAAAAAGTAATAGGGTTTAATGTTTAGGTTCTTCTGATTAAATGGCCTGGAAAAAGTAACAGTTGCTTTTTTCAGGCCAATTTCTTTCTTCTACATACGAGTTTTTGTAAATATCTCTCATTTCTCATACCCTGTCTTGTCCTGAATATGGTGGACTTTTATTACTATAAATCCTATATATGGTGAATACCCCGCACAACAGCCGGAAAATCATGAAGAATTTCCGGCTGTTTATTTTATTTGAAGGTTTTTATTTCTTCTGGTAATTCAGGATCACTTTCACGGGGAAGTGATCGGAAGGAAGACGGGCGATATTCTTTTCCAACGAGATCTCAGAAGGGAAATCCCCGGATTTTACGATGTCATACTCTGTAGCAGGAGATCGATAGGTATCTGTCAGAATTCCATATCTTTCTACTTTAAATTCAGGACTTACGAAAATATGATCAATCCGGCTATCCGTTTTAATATTCGTATTGAAGTTATTGAATGTTCCGTTCAATGCATAACGTACGGCGGCCTTTTCATAGGAGTCATCAAACAAAGGTGAATTGTTTAACACATGGTAACTTTCGTTGTTCTGGTCCACATTGAAGTCGCCTGTTACGATCACAGGATCATTGCCGCACATTTCGCCTACCTTTTTTAATACCAATTTAGAACTTTCCCGCCGTGCTTCTACTCCTACATGATCCATGTGCAGGTTGAAGAACCATAGCTTCATCCCATTTTCTTTGTCCTGCAATTCCGCATAAGTGCAAATACGGGGTAATACAGCATCCCATCCCTGATTGGGATAGTCTGTCTGTTCGGACAGCCAGAAATGACCTGATTTGATTACTGTATATTTATCTTTTTTGTAGAAAATGGGTGAGTATTCTCCTGCTGTTTTACCATCATCGCGTCCCACACCCACATACCCATATTGTGGCATTTCCCGCAGCATATCATTTAACTGGTTATGCAGGACTTCCTGTGCGCCGAACACATCGAAATCGTTGTAGGTCACCAACTGGCAAAGAACCGGACAGCGTTGTTGCCAGCCATTTCCTTTTTTAGCATCGTCTGAACTGTCATACCGGATGTTGTAGGAACCTACGGTCAATTGTTGTGCCTGTATATGTAGCATGCACAGGGATACTAAGAGTAAACTATAAAAGATCTTTTTCATATTCTATTTAATTAGTAGTTATCATTCGCTTCGCTTATTATTAATCAAGGAGTCAAAGGAGTTAAGAATAATATAATTTTATAACTGAACTCCTTGGACACCTTGAACGGCTAATCCAGTTCTTTACTAAAAGAGTAGGGTACATCTGCTTCCTGAATACCTCGCTTCTTATTGGCTTCCGGACTCATTTCAAAAATAATGGTTCCTCCTTTCAACAAATCTCCGTGTGTCAGATAGTTTTTAGTATAGTTTTTACCGTTTACTTTCATCGACTGGATATAGCGGTTTTCTTCTCCGTTATTATTTGCTTTGATAGTGATTTGTTTTCCGTTTTCCAGATGAATTTTTGCTGATTCGAACAGAGGAGAACCCAGAATGTACTGGTCTGTACCCGGACAGACAGGGTAGAAACCTAAAGCAGAGAAGACGTACCAGGCAGATGTCTGGCCATTGTCTTCATCTCCACAGTAGCCGTCAGGTGTATAAGAATATAATTTGTCCATGATCTCCCGGGTCCAGTATTGCGCTTTCCAGGGTTCTCCGGAATAGTTATACAGGAATACCATGTGCTGGATCGGTTGGTTACCGTGGGCATATTGTCCCATATCCATTACCTGCATTTCCCGCATCTCATGGATCATGGACCGGCTTTTCATCCCCCATGAACCGGGAACAATGAAAACAGAATCCAGCATTTGATTGAATACCTGTTTGCTTCCCATCAGGTCAATCAATCCCTGGGGGTCATGGAGGACAGACCAGCTATAGTGCCAGCTGTTTCCTTCGGTGAAGTCACGGCTCCAGTCGGTCGGATTAAATGGTGTGCGCAGGGACCCGTCCGTATGTTTTCCACGCATCAGGTTGTGGGTTGGGTCAAACAGGTTTTTATAGTTCATCGCTCGCTGGCCATAGATTGCGATCTCTTCCTGTGGGCGATTCAAGGCCTGTCCTAATTTATAGATACACCAGTCATTATAAGCATATTCCAGTGTGCGGGCCACATTCTGCGTGATCCGTACATCGCAGGGAATATAGCCATACTGGTTATATTCCTGATATCCGGTACGGCCGGTAGAGGACACGGTCGGATGTACACTGTTCGCTCCATGTAGTACCGCTTCCCAAAGGGTTTCGATATCATGTCCTGTTAATCCTTTCAGGTAGGCATCTGCTACTACAGAAGCTGAATTATTCCCTACCATACAATCCCTGTGTCCCGGACTGGCCCATTCCGGCAGGAATCCACTCTCTTTGTACGCATTGGCTAATCCTTCCTGCATTTTGACATTTATGGATGGATAGAGCAGGTTCAGGAAAGGGAAGAGGCAGCGGAACGTATCCCAGAATCCGGTGTCTGTGAACATATAACCTGGCAATACTTTTCCATTATATGGACTGTAATGCATAATGTTTCCGTTAGCATCTACTTCGTAGAAGCTTCTGGGAAATAGCAGGGAACGATAGAAACAGGAATAGAAGGTTCGTAAGTTATCTATGTTATCGTCTTCTATTTCTATTTTGCTTAATGTGTCGTTCCAGATCTCTCTTCCTTCCCGGACGATCTGATCGAAGCTGTTATTCCCTACTTCTTTGAGATTGATCTCCGCTTGTTCGTAACTGATAAAAGAGGAGGCTACTTTCGCATGGACCACTTCATTGCGTTCAGTAGAGAATCCGATAATGGCCCCGGCATGGTCTTCAAGGGATTCGAGTTCGTTTTTACGAATTTCTCCGTCACCTACAGTTGCGATGTATGAAAAAGGTTTATCAAAAGTGATCACAAAATAGTTTTTGAAATTCTCCGGAACTCCGCCACTGTTACGGGTAGTGTAACCAATGATTTTGTTTTCTTCCGGGATCACTTTCACATAAGATCCTCTGTCAAAAGCATCCACCACAATATAGGATTTCTCACTTTCCGGGAATGTAAAGCGAAACATGGCGGCCCGGTTGGTCGGAGTGATCTCTGTTGTAATATCATGGTCTGCGAGGTGTACTTTGTAGTAATGGGGTTTTGCCACTTCTGCTTTGTGGGAGAACCAACTGGCCCGTTTGTCTTCATCGAATACGGCTTTGCCAGTGACCGGCATAATCGAGAATTGTCCGTAGTCGTTGATCCATGGACTGGGTTGATGCGTTTGTTTAAATCCGCGAATCTTGTCTGCGGTATACACATACGTCCAGCCATTTCCCATCGTGCCGGTCTGCGGTACCCAGAAATTCATTCCCCACGGACGGGCAATGGCCGGATAGGTGTTTCCTGTCGAAAGTTCATACTTGGATAGAGTCCCGGTCAGAGTGTACACATGGTCAATCGGATCTTTTTTCTTTCGGCCCTCTGCCGGCAGTACGGTAGAGATGCCAATAACAATGATTAAGAGTGTTTTCAGTTTGTTTTTGAAATGCATAAAAGTACTATGGTTAATTTATAAATGTGTTTTTTGCAAGTGTTTTTCAAAACTGCTTTTTCATTAAAAAGATCTGTTTTTCGTTTACACAAATTCATCTTTGGGCTCAAAGTTATTGTTTTTGGAGAAAGAAAAAAAGGATTCATTTGTATTCTTTATCCGGAGAAAAAGGGAGGGAGCAACAATTTATCATTTGCACTTGTTCTAATTTTCCATTGAAAATGTAAAAAAATAAGTTATGAGTAGACGAGAAGAACTGGAACGCCAGATAGCAGATATGGATGAACAGATTAAGAATGCTCCGGCAGATACGCCACAGGATGTACTGGATGCCTGGAGAAATGAATATGACGCGTTGTCTTTTGATTTGAATAATCTATATGATGATATGGAGATCGATATTCCGGAATGATGGACTAAAAAATTAATTGGTACACAAATGATACAGATTAGACAAGATGGCCACAGATCATAATTTATATTTCTCTTAAATAAATAGCTGTGTAAATCGGTTTTATCTGAATCATCTGTGTGCTAAAGATGTTCGTTAGCCCCTGAATTTTCGTCTCAGATACCGGAGTCCGAGGCATACCCCCGTAATAGATACAAGGGTTCCTCCGAGCATGGTAGTCCACATCAGGATATTCCATAGAAGAGGACGTTCAGCAAGGAACTTTATTTTAAATGAGTGCATGGCCTGATATGTCCAGTGATGTGCTCTTTGTTTTTTATTGAAATAGCGGACAGAAGCACTGGCCGGATCAATATAGTAAATGCTCCTGTCCGGGTCATTTACTTTTACTTTGTATACCGGCAGAGGAAGCTGCCCGGTGAGACTTAGGTAATAATTATCGTATGCTGTCATCAGTTGAATCTCTTTTTCTTCAGGATGAATTTTTTCTATATAGAAAAGAATGTCCTTTTCCTGAAGAGATAATTTCCGGGGTAGAGTGTCAGCCGCATGAAAAAATAGGGGTTGATCACCCATAATTGTTTTGTAATAGGGAATGGTTCCGAAATGGCTCCATTCGATCCTTTTGATTTGTCCTTCATACTCTTTCAGGAGCGTACGGTAGTCCATGTTGTAGTTTTCCGGTTGAATAGGTATTGGCTTGTATATTCTACTTCTTATTTCCGGATTGTGGACTTTTACCAGCCAGTCCGGCAGATTAGCCAGTGACATCATACCGCTGAAAACAAAAGTAAATACAAATATGCCAAATATCAGTCCGGTCAGATGATGCCATTTCCAGATGGTTTTACGGTAGGGGGAAAATTCGTATCGCTTCCGTTTCCGGTGTTTATAAAAGCTACGAACTCCCATCATAAGGCCGGTCAGACATAAGAAAGAACCTATTCCTGAGAGCCAGATGACAGTCTCAGACCAGTAGTTGGTCCGCTGGCGGAGTGTTGTGAAATAGATCCAGTGAGGGATGGCGCCGAGCCATGCCCACAAACGGCTTTTTTAGTGGTAAGCTGAAGGACTTCGCCTGTCCGGGAGGAAATGTAGAGTTGATGCCGGAGAGCATCTGCATAATGGAATTTATAAATAGGAAATTCAGCTTTTAATCTGCCGAAAGGGATCCATTGATCTACCTGGTAGAGTGTATCAATCCGTTCAATAGGTTCCGGGTACCATCGGGAGGCAGTTTGGCGAATGGTTTCTCCGGTAACAGGTAAAACTGTCTGGGATCTGTCTGCCGGAAAAATGAACTTGTCTTTATGGGTTCCTACATGGAACAGGATTTGTCCCTGTTGTTTTTCTATGGTCAGACTGTGGATCGTCTCACCGGAAGGAACCCATTGGAATATTTCCTGTACAGCGGGCAGATCTGTTAGCGGGATAGGTTCTTTGTTTTTCCATTTTTCTCTTTCCTCCACTTTGGGGAACGTATGGTATATCATCACAAAACCGGAAAGAAACCAGATCAGGAAAAGGATACTGAGCAGTGTGCCCATTATCCTGTGTAGGGATCGTATGAAACCGATAATCATATTTGTTCCTTTAAAGAGTATAAGAAATACCTGCCAGATAATTTCGTGGCATAGCTGGTACGATCTGTTTACCTAATGATTCATTGAAGTATTCTTTGTTAAACAGGTTGTTTACCTGAAATGACAAAGTCACTTTGTTTTTCAGGCGGTAGGTTGCACCCAGATCAGCCAGCCAGTAGGAAGGATAATAGAAATGGTCTGCTATGGTACGATATACTTTATCGTTATAGGTAAGATCAAAGTGGATACCAGCTCCTTTTACTATTCCTTTTTCTGCCGTCCACATGGCTCCGGCAATAAAAGTGTTTTTGGGTATATAAGTGAAACGGTTTCCCTGTTCGGGATCTACGTTCATCCATGGGTTGGAGGCTATGGCACCTGTTTTAGAGTCTGTGTAGGTATAGCCTGTAAAAGCTGAAAATCCATGGACCGGTTGGAGGCGGATTTCTATATCAAACCCTTTGGAATCTATGCGACTAACCTGCCCCACTACACTTTTCAGGATGATATCTTCTCCGGTTCCTACTTCTACTCCTGTTTTCAGCGTTTTATTGACATTATTTTTCCGGATGAAAAAGAAGCTGCCTTCTATACTTAACATGTTTTTCCAGAAATATCGTGTTCCCACTTCCACCTGGTAACCTGTCTGGGGTTTAAATATTTCTCCCCGCTGATCCGGTGTATATTCCTTACCCTCTTTGTCTACATAGATGGTTGTTTCGCTGAAAAATGTGCGGTAAGGCTGAAAGAAGGAACTAATAGAACCGTAAAGGGAGAACCCGGGTAGAGGAAGGTAAACCAATCCCGCCCGGTAGGTGAATGAGTTATTGAGGATACGGGCAAAATCATCCACCGGAGGAGTATCAC
>JAJQEE010000086.1 GCA_021201865.1 Tannerellaceae bacterium
CATCTAGTTCATTAAAAACTATATGATATTGAGATTCATCAATATACTCATCTATGATATCTTCTAAAAGATTAGTTTTCTCGATCCAAGAAAGTTTTCCAAAACCAGATAAATCTTTTTCTATTTTTAAATTACCTCCATTTCCTAAAATTGATAATCCAAACTCACTAGTTGTCCATTTATCTATAAGTTTAGATAAAGATTTAATAGGGTTAGACGGGTATAATTTTTCTAACACTGTTCTTACATTATCATCTATTTTCTGATTTTTCACCATTAATCTACATATATTTGAATAGATTATGTATTTCCAAATAGTGATATATTGATTAGGAGAAGTATACTTAGGATTATCTAATTGATATAATTCATTAAATGGAAAATTTTTAAATGATAATTTTTCAGCAAAAACATTATAACTCTGTTTTGATAAAATATATTCACTAATTGCAGACTTCCCTGACCCCTTTCTTCCAATTACATAAAATTTATTTCCTGATAAAATTTTATCCGATTCATCCGTATGATAAAAATATTTTAAATTATTTTCTTGTTTAGCCTCTAATCTCCAATTATTTGCTATTTCAGTTAGTAATTCACTCATTAATATTAGTATTAGATATTCTTTTCAAAGTTTGTCATTTTATAATCAACTTGTGATATTATATTTATTATAGAATAAATGAAAAAATTATTTTTTATCCTTTAATACTTCCTGTAACAAAGAAACTTTTTCTTTCTCTGCCAATAGAAGCTTCTCATAAAGTTCAATAATCTTATCTATTGGATTGAAAGAACATTTGTATTGTAATACACTTGATGAATCATGAAAGTTATTAGCTACAATATTTATTGCAGCATCATCCCCTAATTCTGTAATGGCTTCTACTGGAATATCTAATGCTTTTGCTATTTTCGCTAATATGTCAGCGTCTAATTTATCTTTCTTTTCGTAGCCTGACATAGTAGCTTGTGATACTCCTATTTCTTCGGCTAAAACTTCTTGTTTTTTACCTCGCCATTCTCTCCAACGACGTACATTCGGACCATGACTGTTTTTTTGAAATTGTTGCTGTTTCCTCCATATAGCTTTAATTATTTTTGTTTTAGGCAAAAATAAGAATTTAATATGATTAATATTTTATTTCGTCTATAATATTTTAACAGTTAATTGAGTGATAATATTTTCTTTGTAATCAATATCATATTAACGGATATGATAGGTATTCTCAGCTTCTAGTCATTTCTTTGTCACTTCAAAGGAATTAATCCCTCATCTATCCCCTACTTTTTCCAATGAATAAGAATTGAGTTATTAAACAAAATTTTATTTCGTATGGAAGCAAAAGAAATTGAGAAGATTAAGGAGTATCTTAAAAACCTTAAGATGTTAGAGTTTAAGGAATGGGTTTATATGCCGGAAGAGTATAAAATCAGGCTACCGGAATATATTGGTAAAAATGTATTTTGGTTTATATGGAAAAACTGGAATTATTCCATTGAAGCAGAAAAAGGAACGTTTGAACTGTCTTTTTCTAGTCCTCCCTTAACCGTTAAATGCAAAATGAAAGGATTATATTGTGTAGATACTTATGGGTTTAATGATGATCCTTATGAAGAGCCGGAACCTCCAACAACTAATAAAATACGAACTTTATATGCAAGCCTTTTATTATCCCCTTTAGTTACTAAAGAGGATCTGATTTCTATCTTTGATGTCAATATTCAAAATGCAGATTCCTCATTAATTCAAAGTATTATTAAATAAACAAATAAAAGAGGGTGATTCGTTCTCCCTCTAATTTAGATTCTAATCCCTTTCTTTTTATTATCAGGTGACTGCCTTAATGACTGTACCTCTATATACTTTTTCCTGAACCAGTCCAACACATGTAAATTATCTATACTTAGACTGAGTTTGTTTATTGTGTTTGGGTCTTGCTCCAACCGTTTAACCAAGTTGCTTAATTGCTTATTATCCTCTTCAAGTTGCTTGACTTTTAAATTACCGAATAGGCTACTTATTGAATTGGTTATTTGTGTGGATGCATTTATCGTGCTGCTTTTAAGTTGTATTTCTACCTATACTTTATCATAAATAATACATACACGGACGGGAGCCTGTCCGTTTTTCAGTAGTTTGCCACGTTTAATAAAAAACAAAACACTCAATCTTTTTCGTTCCATACAGTTCAATTTTCAATGTTACAAAATTAGGAAATCGAACCGTAGACCTTGCTATGTAAAATAGCGCAACAAACTGTAAAAGAAAGAAGCAGGCATTCATTTGTGGGACTTTTTTTGCTTCAAATTTTAGTCCCACGAATAAGGACGTATAAAATGCTCTAAAACCCCTTATTTTGCTTATCCATAGAAAAGAAAAATCCCTGAACTTCTAAGAAATTCAGGGATCTTGTTTTGTAAGTGGTGCCACCAGGAATCGAACCGGGGACACAAGGATTTTCAGTCCTTTGCTCTACCAACTGAGCTATGGCACCATCATTGTTTCATTACGGGTGCAAAGATATGGAGTTTTTTTAATCTGCAAGCATTCATGCATGTTTTTTGATAAAAAAATGAACTTTATTTTTCAAACGTTCTCTCCGGAAAGTATAAAAAAGCCGGTTGAAATCAACCGGCTTTTCCGTATCTATCTCAATATTAACCTTGTTCTTTCAGAATCACGTCGTGTGCTCCCCCCTCCACAATACTGGTTGAAGAAACCAGCGTTATTTTGGCATCGGATTGTAATCCCGGGATCGTAATGGAACCACAATACACATCGTCGCTTTGATTTTTCCTAAGGTTACCCGTAGGTTGTCTTTCATCTTTCCGGCATAGGGGACATAGCTATCTACTCCTTCTTCGAATTTCAGATTTTCAGTGCCTCCCATATCATAACGCTGCCAGTTCTGGGCACGGTTGGAACCTTCCCCCCAGTATTCTTTTACATAGTTACCACCGATACGGAGTTTTTTGGTTGGAGATTCGTCAAAACGGGCAAAATAGCGCCCCATCATCAGGAAGTCAGCTCCCATGGCCAAGGCCAGTACCATATGGTAATCATGTACCAATCCTCCGTCACTACAGATAGGTACGTAGATTCCTGTTTTCTTCCTATACTCATCCCGCGCCTGAGCGACGTCGATCAGGGCAGTCGCCTGTCCGCGTCCGATCCCTTTCTGCTCGCGGGTAATACAGATGGATCCTCCACCAATACCGACTTTAATAAAGTCCGCTCCGGCGTTCACTAAGTATTCGAATCCTTCCTTATCCACCACGTTTCCCGCACCGACCAGGACTTTCTCTCCATAGGTCTCTTTAATCCATGCCAGGGTCTCATATTGCCATTCAGAGTAGCCATCGGAAGAATCTATACACAGGACATCCACACCAGCCTCTACCAAAGCCGGAACCCGTTCTTTGTAGTCACGGGTGTTGATCCCTGCACCGACCAATAATTTTTTATCTGCACCATGTAATTCATATGGATTTTCCCGATGGCTATCGTAGTCCTTCCGGAAAACAAAATAAGCCAGATTTTGATCTTTATCTATAATAGGCAATGCACTTAACCTATGCTCCCACAACTTCTGATTAGCTTCAGATAATGTCATACCAACTTCACCATAGACTAACTTATCAAAGGGAGTCATAAACTCCCGGACCTTCATCTGGTGATCATCTTTTTCAGCCCGGTAATCCCGGCTGGTCACTAATCCCAGCAATTTTCCATTCGGAGTTCCATCGGCTGTTATACCTAACGTATTGTGTCCGGTTCTCTCGACCATAGCAATTACATCCGCTAACGTATGATCCGGCGTCAGATTGGAGTCACTTACAACAAATCCGGCTTTGAATTTCTTCACTTTACGAACCATGTCCGCCTGGCTATCGATTGGCTGGGATCCGAATATAAAAGAAAGACCGCCATTACGCGCCAGTTCAATTGCCAATTCAGGACCTGAGACAGACTGCATGATAGCGGAGACAAATGGGATGTGAAGCTCGATTGCTGACTTTTGCCCTACCGGGTGCTTGACGAGGGGAGTTTTCAAAGACACATTGGAGGGGACACATTCTTTCGTAGTAAGCCCGGGAATCAGTAGATATTCTCCAAAGGTTCTTGAAACATCGTTTAAGTAAATTGCCATATGATTAATTTTTACTGGATAAAAGTTTAATCGTACAAAATTAATCATTTCTGCTGACATTCTCATGGTTTGGGTATTTTTTTCAATAACTATAACATAGATCCTACCCCACTTAAGAACAGTTCCTTTGATAAACCTTTCCCTGCTCCGGAGTGTTGTAAAAGAAATGAATGATAGGCTACTATTATTTAATAAACCCAGGCAATCACCGGTCATACCGGAAAAACGATATCAATTTCTAATACATATTTCGGAATGAAAATAGTTATTGACAGAGCAGAATCCCGTGGATTTGCACATCATGGCTGGCTAAAGACCTATCATACCTTTAGTTTTGCTGATTACTACAATCCGGACCGCATCCAATTTGGTATGCTCCGGGTTTTAAATGACGATACAGTAGCTCCTATGGAGGGATTCGGAATGCATCAGCATAAAAATATGGAAGTGATCTCCATTCCCTTAAAAGGTTATCTGCGACATGGTGACAGTATACAAAACAGCGAAGTGATCACGCCGGGGGATATACAGGTGATGAGTGCCGGAACCGGTATTTTTCATAGTGAATACAATGATAGCCCGGATGAAATGCTGGAATTTCTTCAAATATGGGTATTTCCCCAACAAGAGAATACACCTCCTCATTATAAAAGTTATAATATACGTCCTGTTCTTAAACAGGATCAGTTGTCCCTGATTATCTCTCCGGATGGAGACGCACCGGTATCTATTCTACAGGATGCCTGGTTTTCGTTAGGTAACCTGCGAAAAGGGGTTAAACAGGAGTATACACTGCATAGTGTCCGGACAGGGGTCTATATTTTTGTGATAGAAGGAGAAGTACTCGCAGAAAATACACCTCTATATCATAGAGATGGAGCAGGATTCAGTGAAACAACCAGCGTGACCATAGAAGCAAAAAAGGATTCTTATATTTTAGTGATGGAAGTTCCCATGAAATAAAAAGAGGTAAAAAATGAGGGAATTCCACAAGTAAAACAAGAAATTGAAAAATTTACGATTTATAAGTAATTACCCCGAGAGGGGTTACAAGTGAATAACCCCGGGTAGGCACCCGGGGGATGTAGGCGAAACCCCTCTCCTCAACAACCCTGAAAGGGTTGAACCCACTGCCGGGGTTCATAGTGTGTGGCTGCTTTATACCACGGGTTTCACCCGCGGTTATTCACATTCAAGCCCTTTGGGCTTACAATCTGCAACTTTGTCAAAGAGCATATATACTTTTGGGACACCTCTACGGATCCTTATTTGTTAATCAATGTTCTTTGTCACACAGAAAGTTGATCATCCGGTGGATAGCACGGCTACAGGCCGGACAGAAAGGGGCATAATCTCTCATCATGCAATGGTCCATTGGACGATAGATTCCTTTGGATAAATAACCACCTCCTTCAAATACTCCCAGACCTTCTTTATACGGCTCTTCCAAAGGGGTAGGTACAGGAACGGCTGCCGGTAAAAGATCTTTCCACTTACTATCGAAATCCACTAAAGTGGTGATATTAGGTTCCCAGGGTTCATATTCCAGGTTGTAGAAATCATTATAGGCCACTTCTGAAGAGAAATACTCATCTGCCAGACCTGCAAAGCTATGCCCCAGTTCATGCACAAAAACGACCGGTGTCCTTTCATTGTCGGCTGTGCCGATCGCATAGAAATTATACATTCCTCCACCACCGTACATTTCGGTATTGACCAGAATAAAAATAGCATCACAGGGGACATTCCACACAGCATCCCGAATGGATTTCATATCGGGAGTAGTCAAATAACGATCCACTCCGAAGGTATAGTAGCCCGAATTCAATGCGGTATTTTTAAAGATTCCCCTACCGGAAACATCCGTACCGGATTCTTCGGAAACCAAACCGACAGCCCAGACATTGAAGTCATCCTGCCGATTGTCATAAGGTGGAGTCTGAAAAAGAATATCCGAGAACCGTTTTGCATCGGCTTCGAATTTATCCTGCTCACCGGCCGTATATCCTTCTGCTAAAAACACCAGATCCACTTTGCCGGAAGATGCTCCTTTATATTGAATCTGTGTGATTTTATTTTCCTTCAACTTCCCTCTGTCTATAAAAATACTGGCAGGGTCTACTGTTTGTTTTAACAACGGATAGAACTTCATGTCTTTTTTATCCCGTGCCGCGATTTCCAGCAGGATCTCTTTTTTAGGGAAAGGAACGGACACACTATTGGTCCAGGATTGCACTTCGGTACGGGCCTGGTCTGTAGTCATCCATTCTTCAAACAGCGTATTGAAACTACGGGAATAGATCAGTTGCTGCGTAGTCTTATCATATACGTTTACATAGTAGCCTCCGTAATGAAAATCATCGATCAGGTTTTTCACAGGTCCTGCCCACACGGGCTCTTCCCGCAATTGCTGTAAAGCAGCAGACTGAGAAGTGGCATTTCCGCTCAAAGCAAAATCAACACGCAGGCTTTTAAGTTCAAAATAATCATGAAAGTTCTGTTGAGCATAGCCGGACAAAGAAAAAAACAGGCAGGTCAAAACAAGAGATACGTGTGTCTTCATCATATTATTTTCTGGTAGATAATCGATTTATTTATCAGGCTTCTCCCTGCATCCCTCCGATAGGTGGTATAAAATCTTCAAAGTTGGCAGTAGATGAATTTTGCTGGGACTCAAATTTGGCAATATTATCCTGCAAAGCGAATAAAAGACGCTTAGCATTATCCGGTGTCAGAATAACCCGGCTCTTTACCTTTGCTTTAGGAACTCCCGGAACGCCCCGGATAAAGTCCAGAATAAACTCAGAGGAAGAATGAGAGA